>CAYIZV010000027.1:0-35238 GCA_964367915.1 uncultured Neisseria sp. | reverse complement strand
TGATTTTAGCCATGCTAAGGATGTAAAAGATACCAATATTCCAGTTCGTGAGGTAATAAGAACCCAATGGGAGAAGCAGGGAATTGAAGTTCCTGTAGATTGGCAGAGTGTTACAGTAAAATGATATAACATCCATATACTGAGTATTTAAGGAAAGTAGCAGGGCACATTTGACCCTGCTGCTGTATTATTAAGCTAGCGCGATTAGTTGCTTAATTACTGTTTGTGCATGATTACGTGCACGCTCTTCTACTTCTGCCTTATTGTTGGCTTCTGGACTATAGACACAGCGATGGGTAAAGATTGGTTCAATATAATTAAGACCTGTTAAATATGCAGTTTGTTCAAACGGGCGTAATAACTCGCCGACTCTAAAGTGATTGTATCCTAGTGGCAAATAAGCTTCCTGTGGTCCACCCATGGTAGTTGAAAGAATAAAGTTTTTACCTTTAATTTTGTCCCCTTCAGGACCATAGGCAAAATTATAGTCAAAGACTTGATCAATCCAGTTTTTTAATGCAGGTGGTGAAGAATACCAGTAAAATGGGAATTGAAATACGATAGTATCTGCCGCAAGTAATGCAGCTTGCTCTGCGGCAACATCAATTGCATATCCTTGGTATAATTCTTCCAAGTGACGAATTGTGATATCCTGTGATGATTTTTTTAATTCTTCGATAACAGTTTTATTGGCAACTGATGTCGCTAAATTTGGGTGTGATAATATTACCAGTGTTTTCATTATATTCCTTTTGATAAGAGAACGTAAATATATGGGTTAAAGTAAAGTACAATACTGGATTATATACTTATGCTGGGTATAATTACAATTTATGATAACACCGTTTGAATATTTAAACTAAGTAATACAAATTAATTTAGAGGTTTTGCAAATGAAAATAGCTACTTTTATTTATCAACAGCAACGTTGTGTTGGACAAATTAATCTTGAAACACAGAAAATTGATATATTTGATATATCTCAATCTCAAGCTAAAAATGGTGCAGAATCTATTATTGAGCTTTTGGCTGAGGGGCACGGGTTACCAAAGATCAAGCAATCTGTTGACTTGGGAGAAGTTAAGCTTGAGGCACCGATTATTCGTCCCCGTCGTAATGTTTTTTGTGTTGGCAAAAATTATCTCGATCATGTTAAAGAGGTTGCTAAAAGTGGTCTGGGCAGTGGCTCAAGTTCATCAGCTGCGGCGCCAGAATATCCGATATTTTTTTCTAAAGTTCCTGAGAGCGTAATTGGGCATCAAGCTTCAATTTTGTCACATGAAGGGTTAACGGCACAACTTGATTATGAAGCTGAATTAGCCGTTGTAATTGGCAAACAAGGACGGGGAATTAGCAAAGAAGAGGCATTGGATTATGTGTGGGGTTATACAATCATTAATGATGTATCAGCACGTGATTTACAAAAACGTCACCAGCAATGGCATCTAGCCAAGAGCCTAGATAGTTTTTGCCCGATGGGTCCATGGATAGTTTCGAAGGATGAAATTAATCATCAGGATATCTTGGTTAAATGTTGGGTAAACGGTGAATTGCGCCAAAACGCTTCAACTAGTCAGTTTATTTTTGATATCCCAACTATAATTGCAACTCTTTCTGCTGGAATCACGCTTTATCCAGGGGATGTTATTGCAACAGGTACTCCTAGTGGAGTGGGGATGGGATTTTCACCGCCTAAATTCCTTAAATCAGGCGATAAAGTGACGATTGAAATTGGTGGCATAGGCGTATTAGAGAATAGCGTTTTATAGTATTGAATTGTAGGGTTAGTTTATGTTGCAATTAGTGGCTTTGATGGCTGCAATGTTTTTGGGGTATGCTATTCGACGGTTACCTTTGAGTCTTGCGGTATTAAATAAAAGCTTGTTCTATCTGGTTGTCTTGATTTTGCTGGTAATGGGCTATGAGCTTGGGAGCAATAATACAAATTTAGCTGCAGAACTATCTCAATTAAGTAAAATAGTTCTGGTTTTTACACTATGCTTATTTGCTGCCAATTTTCTAGTCGGATGGTGGGTTTTAAAGAAATTAAATTTACGGCTATACACTCCAGCTCATGTAGCTAAGGGTGCTAACTGGTGGTTGTTTGTCAAAGAAAGCGGTAAGTACGTTGTAATTATCTTGTTGGGACTGATATTAGGTGCTCTTTTTAAACAACCAGTTCCCGCACTCAATGAGGTAATTTCGGGTCTGCTGTTTGTATTATTGTTTATCATTGGTCATCAGATGCGCTTGGGAGGCGTTTCGTTACGTGAAATTATTTTTAATAAAAATGGTTTGTCTCTTGCCTTAACGATAATGATTAGTTCTCTAATGGCTGGTATGATAGCAGCAATAATCCTAGGGCTACCATTTAAGTCAGGCTTGATGCTAAGCTCAGGTTTTGGCTGGTATACGCTTTCGAGTATTTTAAATACAAGCTTTATTGATCATAATTTTGGCGCGTGCTCATTTTTTATTGACTTCATTCGCGAAGTAATCGCGATTATTTTAATTCCAAGCCTTGGACAACGTTATCCAGCCACTTTTGTTGGATATAGTGGTGCGACGGCAATGGATTTTTCTCTGCCAATTATTAAACAGAATTTGCACGAAGATTGTGTATTGCTGGCTATCTCCAGTGGAATGCTGTTGAGTATTGCCGTGCCAATTTTGATTACCTTATTTGCCAAGCTATAGCGTATAATCATGGAATAAGTTCAGATTTTGTTAGGAATAAGATGGCTGATACCAATGAGATGAATGATTTATTTGAACAGCGTAATATTTATTTAAATCCGCCCGCAAGCGTGGATGATCAAATTAAAATTTTACGTAGCCGTGGTATGATAGTTGATGATTATGCTTATGCCAAAGATTTCTTGGAAGAAGTTTATTTTCATCGTTTTTTGAGTTATTCAGTTCCATTTTTAGCTAATGGTGACAGTCGACGCTATCAACTAAATACAAAATTCTCCGATGTTGTAAAAGTTTATGAGTTTGATAGTCAGCTGCGTTCCCTGCTTTTGGATGCAATTGAGAAAATTGAAATTTCAGTTCGTACCCAGTTTATTAATCTCAGCTGGAAGTACGGTCCGCATTTTTATTTAAATCACAAATTATTCCGCGATCATCGTCAATTAAATGACAGTATCGAACGAATCCAGTTTCAAATTAAATCTGGTCATGATTTATTGGTCAGTGAATATTATCATCGCTATAATGATCCGGCGATGCCACCTGTATGGATTGCAGCGGAGTTAACTACTATTGGGCAACTAACCAAGTTGTTTATGAATTTAAAGCATGCAGAAGACAAAGAAGCTGTTTCACAGCGCTATCAAATACACTATAGTGTATTGCAAGCGATAATGGATAATTTAACTCTAATTCGTAATTATTCAGCACATCACACCAGAATCTGGAATCGCCATTTTAGCTTTGAATGTAGTTTGGATAATCAGCATCAGCTAATTTCTCATGCGCTTTGTGAGGGTAGTCGGATGTATAGTGTCTTGGTGTTAATTACCTATATTCTCAAAACCTTGGGTGTCGAGCAACCCTTTTATAAACGTCTGATGGGTTTGATTTCAATTTATAATATTAATGTTGATTTAATGGGTTTTCCATCGGATTGGCAGGATAATTTTAGCGTCTTACTTCATGGTAAAAAATAAACAAGCCATTTTTTTGATGGGGCCAACTGCATCGGGTAAAACCGCGTTAGCTCTGAGCTTGGCAAAAATCTTTCCGATTGAAGTAATCAGTGTCGATTCTGCACTGATTTATCGAGATCTGAATATTGGCAGCGCCAAACCAACAGATGAAGAATTGGCAGCAGTGCCGCATCATTTGATTGATATCTTATCACCTTTGCAAAATTATTCGGTGGCTGATTTCTTAAGCGATTGTAATCGCGCGATCGGTGAAATTTGTAGCCGCGGTAAGCTACCTGTTTTGGTCGGTGGTACGATGATGTATTTTAATGCCTTGATGAATGGAATCTCCAAACTCCCCGAAGCGGATTATGAATTAAGAGCAAAGCTTGAGCTGGAATTTAATAAATTTGGCAATCAAATTATGCATGAGCGCTTGATCGCATTAGATCCTGTTAGCGCTGCTAAAATTGAAGTCAATGATACTCAACGAATTGAACGGGCTCTGGAAGTGTGCTATCTCACAGGTAAACCAATGTCGCAGGTTCAAACTGAGAGTAAATTGGCTGGAATCGTTGATTGTGATTACTTGCCATTGGCAATTGTGCCGAGCAATCGCGCATTGCTTCATCAGCGGATAAACCAGCGCTTTGATAAGATGCTGGCTGATGGATTTATTGAGGAAGTTCGACAAATCAAGCTGAGTTATCCCGAATTAACTGCTAGGTATAATTCTATGCGCATGGTAGGTTATTCACAAGCGTGGAATTTTTTGGCAGGCAATCTTACTGAACTTGAAATGACTGAGCAGGGCAAAGCAGCAACCCGACAATTAGCTAAACGCCAAATTACGTGGCTACGAAGCATGGAATGTGTGGCAATTGATGATCCTGAGCTAGATGCGAATAATTTATTAGCGCAAGCAATAGAACTAATTAAGCAATGGATACGTGTTTAATTTTTAATAACGCTACTATCAGCACCAAGGATTTTTTCTAATTGTTCACTGTTTAATTTGGCTTGTGTAATGTAGTCATCATTCATTTTACCTGTATAATAGGCGCGCATTTTTTGTAATTGTTCTTCATCCAATGTCCTAAATATTTGTGCGGCATCGGTAGCTTGTTTAATACTTGCTCCCAAGAACTGATGGCTTTGCGTCGCTACCAAGAGCGCAGTTTCGAAAGTTTCGCGGTAAATATCCTCACGTTCAAACCCGGCGTTGAGTGCTTCATAGACATCGGTTCGATTTCTTACCCTCAGTAAAATCTTTAGTTGAGGATAGCTGTGTTTTACCATTGCACCAATCTTAATTGCTTTATCACTATCGTCTATTGCAATCACTAGTAACTTTGCCTTAGATAATCCTGCAATTTCCAACAAATCCATTCGTGCTGCATCGCCATAAAACACTTTGTGCCCAAATTTACGTACAGTATCAACTTGGTTGGCATCAATATCTAAAATAGTACTTTTTATACCATTAGCCAGCAAATAACGTGATACTATTTGACCAAAACGTCCGAATCCAGCAATAACAACCTGATTATCTTGATTAATTACGTCAGAGTCCAGTTGTCGCTGATTATCATTTAGGCGCGGGGCAATTATTTTTTCATAAATCATCATGATAATCGGAGTGAGTAGCATCGAAAGGGCAACTACGGCAACCAATTCTCTGGAAAATTCAGTTGTAAAGATTTGGTTTTGGTTGGCATAAGAAATAAGGACAAAGCAAAATTCACCGCCCTGAGCTAATGTCAGCGCAATTAACCAGCTGTCTTTACGCGCATTACACAATGACTTACTTAGCGCAAATAATACCAAAAATTTGATGAAAATTAGTGCCAGTACTAACCCACAAATTAACCATAAATGTTCATTGATAATCGTAAAGTCGATATTAGTTCCAACTGAAATAAAAAATAAACCGAGTAACAAACCTTTAAATGGTTCAATGTCAGCTTCAAGCTCGTGACGATATTCGCTCTCCGCCAATACAACACCCGCAATAAATGCGCCCATCGCTGGCGATAGACCAACATAGTTCATCGCAAGGCTAATTCCAATTACTAGTAACAGTGCCAGCGCGGTAAAGGCTTCACTAAGATTGGAGTTGGCAATAAAACGGAATACCGGACGAAGCAGATATTTACTACCACCAATAATGAATACGAGTATAGCAATAACTAATATAGTTTGTTCCCAGCGGTTAAAACCGGATGAGCTATTATTTATTGTTGCTGAATGTTCTCCCAGTAATGGTAAGAATGCCAAAATCGGGATTACGGCTATATCTTGAAACAAGAGTATCGCGAAAATCGTGTTTCCTGCGTTTAATTTGATCCAGCCTTTTTCATGAAGCATCTGTAAGACAATTGCAGTGGAAGAAGATGTGAAGA
The DNA here is from genome assembly GCA_964367915.1 of uncultured Neisseria sp. Taxonomy (GTDB): domain Bacteria; phylum Pseudomonadota; class Gammaproteobacteria; order Burkholderiales; family UBA11063; genus Aquella. The sequence continues at coordinate 29,183 of CAYIZV010000027.1, read as the reverse complement.
TCATTCCTAAGGCGAGGGATGTCGCGAATGACAAACCACACAACTTAGCAATGATGGCAATAGCTAGCGTAGTTAGAACAACTTGCAGTCCACCAGTTAACAATAGTGACTTTCTAAGTTCCCACAGCATTGATGGGCGTAACTCCAACCCGACGAGAAAGAGCATCATCACCACGCCAAATTCAGCAAAATGCATGATGTTTTCAGTATTGGAGCCAACCAATGATAAAGCAAATGGTCCAATTATGATTCCAGCTATCAGATATCCTAAAACTGAACCGAGCCCAATACGTTTAGCAAGTGGCACAGCTACTACTGCCGCAAGTAGGTAAATGAATGCTTGAAAAAATACTTGTGAATTATTCATGTTGTGTGATTTCTAGTACGATTGTATTTAAAAATGTGTGAGTATGAAAGAAGCTGTATTGAAAAAATTTATATGTTAGGCAAATAAGAATGCCCAATTCTGTTTGTATAAAATTGGGCATTCTCTTTTTTAATTAATGCTGTTGGTTTGCTGTATTCCAGCGACTAACCATTTTGCACCCTCAACCGTTGCAGGTTTAATAAAATTCCAGATTTCACTAAAATCAACCGCTGGTGTATTAGGTGATTCGCTTACCTTACCGAAGAATTTTACCGAAGCAATAAAATTACCATTTTCGGCACTGGATGCCAAAAGCTGGCAATCAAGCTGGCTAAAATCAGCAATGTAATCATTTTCACTAATTAACTGCTTAACTTCAGCATAGAGTTCAGGAGTCATGTATTTTTCAACTTCGCTAACATTCTCAGGTGTATTCATACTTTGAATATGCAAAAACATTCCTTTTGCCTGACGTAAGAAATATTGTGCTTCTACACCATCTGCCATCCGCTCAAAAGCTGGGTTAACTGTCGGTGCAGTTTGTTGATTGGTTTGCACAGTTTGTCCCGGAACATAAGCAGCGTTATCTTTACGGATATTAGGGATGTTAAAGTTGTTATTAGCTTGTGGTGTAGCCAAGTTACCTGAAGCTGCTTGTGGGATTGATTTTTTACGGAATAACATTAAACCAATAGCTAATAAAATACCGAGAATACCAATAATTCCCCAAGGAATATTGCTACCACTGCTTGCCGTTTCTCTGGCAACTTGTGAACTAGCTGACTTATCTGAGTTCATTGCTTTACCCAACATATAACCACCTACGGCACCAGCTGCTGCACCAGCTACTACGCCACCAATTCCCGGTCCGCTTTTTTGTGGGGCTGCACCAGCAGGTGCTGCATTAGATCCTGGTTGATAGCTATTGTTTGTAGTAGTTTGAGTTGGAGTGTTTCTTTGCATACCAAGACTTCGAGATTTACCCATCCGTGCGGCAAACGCACTTTGCGAAGTTAGTAGAGCTGCAGAGATTAATAATACACTTAATTTTTTGCTGAAATTTTTCATAACGTTTTGTCTTGTCTCTTAAAAAATTATTCTTTAGGGCTAAAACCAAAATGAGATAAGGTATAGTTGGTCACTATTCTACCACGTGGCGTACGTTGAAGTAAACCATTTTGCATTAAATAAGGTTCAATAACATCTTCGATTGTATCTCCTGATTCACCAATTGTGGCGGCTAGATTATCTAAACCAACTGGACCACAGTCAAATTTCTCAATAATGGCACAGAGTAGTTTTCGATCCATTATATCAAGTCCTAAATGATCGACATCTAGCATCTGTAACGCGGCATCAGCAGTTACTTTGTCAACTAAACCATTACTTTTTACATCAGCAAAGTCACGAACGCGTCGTAACAGGCGATTGGCGATGCGTGGTGTACCGCGTGAGCGATTGGCAATCTCTGCAGCTCCTTCATCATCGATTTCCATTTTTAAGAGTCGTGCTGAGCGTTTAACGACAATCTTCAATTCTGCTGGGTTATAGAACTCCAAGCGGGAAATTATACCAAAGCGATCGCGCAGGGGATTGGTTAACATACCGGCACGAGTAGTTGCGCCGATTAGGGTAAATGGAGGCAAGTCAATTTTAATCGAACGTGCTGATGGACCTTCACCAATCATGATATCTAACTGAAAATCTTCCAGCGCAGGGTAAAGAATTTCTTCAATAACAGGTGACATTCGATGAATCTCATCGATAAAAAGAACATCATTTGCTTCCAGATTGGTTAATATCGCAGCAAGATCACCAGGTTTTTCTAAGACTGGCCCGGAGGTTTGCTTTAGGTTAACACCCATTTCACGAGCAATAATGTGGGCAAGGGTTGTTTTCCCTAATCCTGGAGGTCCAAATAATAAAACATGGTCCAATGCTTCTTGGCGTTTACGTGAAGCTTGAATGAATATTTCCAGCTGGTTTTTTACTTTGTCCTGACCAATATATTCTGCTAGTTCTTTGGGGCGTAGTGCTCGCTCCTGAAGGTCTTCAGCTGAGTTGATTTTTACTGCGGTTGTAATACGTGACTCTGTTGCCAGATTATCTGATTTAATCATATAAGTGTAATTTGTATAAGCGTAATTAATAGAAAGTAAAACTAATGGGTGAAATGTGGTGTAGTGTGATAAAAAAACATACGGCGATGCCGTATGTTTTTAGTGTTTTTAAACGTGAGCTTTTACGTAGTCAATTGCTTTTTGAACCGTCGTAATTTTTTCTGCATCTTCGTCAGGGATTTCACAACCAAATTCTTCTTCAAGAGCCATTACTAATTCAACGGTGTCTAGTGAATCAGCACCCAAATCTTCGATAAAAGAAGCGTCATCTTTGATTGTTGCTTCATCAATGCCTAATTTATCCGCAACAACTTTTTTAACTTTAGCTTCAATATTTTCCATGTTAGACCTTTCAAAAATGGTAACTTTGCCCCTATGCAACTCAAACTCCTGTCGGAAATTAAATTACGCGTGGATACTATATATTTATTTATAGCCTATATGTTGACTATTTTAGTATTATACTCTAGATCTGCACCAGACACAACGTCTAAAACAGATAAAGTATAAAAATTGCATTCAATAAGTCAGTATAATAATAGATAGAGCATCTATACGTCAAATAAAAATTAGATTTTTTTATCTGCTACTTAGAAAAAGCGACTAAATTTCGCGCTATACGGTAAAATATACGCCTTAATATATATTTTAGATTTTTGTATCAGGCCAGGAAGAAAAGTTAATGAGCGATAATTTTGAAATTTGTTATTTGGATGAGATTATTATAGAGGGTCGAACCGCTAGTGGCGATAAGTTTCGTCCCAGTGACTGGGTTGATCGCTTATGCGGAATGCTGGCTGATTTTGAGCTTAAGAAAGTTTCATATTCTCCATTTTTACGCCCGATGATGTACAAAGACATGCAATGCGTAGCAGTAAAAAAAGAATTAGAATCTAAGGATTGTGACGTATTTGATTTTTTGATGCAGTTTGCACGTGATAACCAATTAATAGTCACTGATTGTGCCAACTTTAAGCTTCGTGCCACTGAGGCAGAATAAGGTTTTATGAAAATACTCGTATTAAACGGGCCAAATTTGAATTTATTGGGTCTCCGTGAACCAGGAATCTATGGTGTTGTTACTTTACAACAAATAGAGCAGGGTTTACAGCAACAGGCTCAGTTAAATGACGCAGAGCTTGAATTTGTTCAAAGTAACTATGAAGGCTTATTGTTGGAGCGTATTCATGGTTGCTTTAATGATCCCGTGGATTTTATTGTTATCAATCCCGCGGCGTTTACACATACTTCAGTTGCATTACGTGATGCGTTGTTGGCGGTAAAAATACCTTTTGTTGAAGTTCATTTGTCTAATGTTCATGCTCGAGAAGCATTTAGACATCATTCTTATTTTTCCGATATTGCAGTCGGTGTAATTTGTGGCTTGGGTGCTGAAGGATATAATTTTGCATTATCCTTTGCATTTAAATATTTATCTAAAGGGAAATAGTAATATGGATATTAAAAAAATTAAAGCAATCGTTGATATGATTAAAGAATCAGGAATTGCTGAGCTGGAAATCACCGAAGGTGAAGAAAAGTTACGAGTTACTTGTATTAATCAAAATCAACCGCAAGCAGTTCACTATGCTCCTGCTCCGATGTCGATAAACATTCCTGCACCTGCGCCAACTGCACCAGCTTCTGCGGTGGTTGAAGCAGCTCCTGCAACACTGACGGCAGCGGCTGGTGTTACAATAGATTCACCAATGGTTGGAACATTCTACCGTTCTTCATCACCGACAAGTGCGGCTTTTGTTGATGTTGGTCAGGAAGTTAAAGTTGGTCAGGTATTATGTATTATTGAAGCAATGAAGCTGATGAATCAAATCGAAGCAGACAAGGCTGGGGTTATTAAAGAAATCTTAGTTAAAGATGGCAGTCCAGTTGAATATGGTCAACCTTTATTTATTATTGCCTAATAAACCTCGCTGGAGAAAACTATGTTTGAAAAAGTTTTAATTGCTAACCGTGGTGAAATTGCGCTGCGTGTTCAGCGTGCTTGTCGTGAGCTTGGCGTAAAATCGGTAGTGATTTATTCCGAAGCTGATCGTGATGCTAAATACGTTAAATTAGCCGATGAGGCAGTATGTATTGGTCCAGCTCGTTCTGCACAAAGTTACTTAAATATTCCCTCAATTATTGCGGCTTGCGAAATAACAAATGCCCAAGCAGTTCATCCGGGTTTTGGATTTTTATCTGAGAATGCCGAATTTGCAAGACGTGTAGAAGAGAGTGGCTTTGTATTTATTGGACCTCGTCCAGATGCAATTGCAACTATGGGTGATAAAGTAAAAGCAAAAGAAGCGATGATCAAAGCAGGTGTGCCTGTTGTACCTGGTTCTGAGGGTGAATTACCTTATGATAATAAAGAAGTTATCAAGATTGCCAAAAAAGTAGGTTATCCAGTAATCATTAAAGCTGTTGCTGGCGGTGGTGGTCGTGGTATGCGGGTAGTTCATGAAGAGAGCGAGTTAATCAATGCTTTAGAGATTACAAGAAGTGAAGCTGAAGCAGGATTTGGTAATCCAGCAGTTTATATGGAACGTTATTTAACTCTTCCACGTCATATTGAGATTCAGATTTTGGCGGATGAGTATGGCAATGTTATTTATTTGGGTGAACGTGATTGCTCAATGCAACGTCGCCATCAAAAAGTAATTGAAGAGGCTCCTGCACCGGGAATTACTGAGGAAGCCCGCCGTAAAATTGGCGAAGCTTGTGTTGCCGCATGTAAATTAATTCGTTATCGTGGAGCTGGTACATTTGAGTTTCTGTACGAAAATGGTGAATTTTTCTTCATTGAAATGAATACACGGGTGCAGGTTGAGCATACGATTACTGAAATGATTACTGGTATTGATATTGTTAAAGAGCAACTCTACATTGCCAGTGGTGAGAAGTTACGTTATACTCAAGCTGATGTTAAGTTAAAAGGACATGCTATCCAATGTCGTATCAATGCTGAAGACCCATATACGTTTGTACCATCACCTGGTAAAATTGAAGGCTGTCATTTTGCTGGAGGCAATGGTGTTCGTGTAGATTCGCATGTTTATGCTGGTTACAGCGTGCCACCGTACTACGATTCAATGATTGCTAAATTAATTGCTCATGCAGAAAATAGAAATCATGCGATTAATAAAATGCTTGGCGCTTTAAAAGAATCATCTTTTATTGGAATAAAAACTAATATTCCATTGCATCAGGAAATGTTGCAAGAGCATGGTTTTGTAGAAGGTGGTCAATCAATCCACTATCTGGAAAACTATTTAAAACAACGTCGCTAATAATAAAAGCATGGATTAACTCCATGCTTTTTTGTTTAATAATTGTATTTTAATTATTGAACCTTTAGACCATAACTTCTAAATATATCTTGAGCAAACTTTATTTCCTCTTCGCTTGGAATTGGCGTGTCTTTGAGTTTGTAGTCATAGCCCAATAATTCCCACTTATGTTCTCCCATTTTGTGAAACGGTAAAACTTCAACTAATTCAACGTTTGTCATGGTGCTTAAATACTTTGCCAAACCTTCGATATTTTCTTTGGCATCAGTTAAATTAGGTACATAGACAAATCTCACCCACGTAGGTTTATTAGTTTGCTGTAGATATTCAGCAAATTTTAGTGTGTTACTCAGCTCACGAGATGTTACTAGTTTGTAGGTTTCTGGATCAAAAGATTTTATATCTAGAAGAATTAAATCAGCCGCATCAACCACATGCTTTATCTTATCGATATCGGGAAAACCGCAAGTATCAATTGCTACCGGAATATTGAAAGGGTGTAGTTTATTAATTAATTCATAAATGAAATCAGGCTGCAAAAGCGGTTCGCCGCCGCTGATCGTAACTCCACCACCGGTATTAAGCATATAGCTTTTGTAGCGAATAATATCGGCAACCAGCTCATCTGTACTTTTCTGCATACCATCTTTCATTTTCCATGTATCTGGATTATGACAATACTGGCAACGCATTAGGCAACCTGATGTAAAAATAATATATCTGATACCAGGACCATCTACTGATCCAAATGTATCAATTGAATGAATATATCCAGTTGTGGACATCACGCTTCCTTTGTTAGTAGATTAATTATTGGGGGAATAGCAGTACACTCAAAAGCGCACTGCTATTTTTGGTTTGATTCAGAATTAAAATTTAGTATGCATTGTCCGGGCAATGACATCTAATTGTTGCTCACGAGTCAGTTTGATGAAATTAACCGCATAACCAGATACCCTAATGGTTAATTGTGGGTATTTCTCTGGATGATCCATCGCATCAAGCAAAGTTTCACGGTTGAATACATTTACATTTAGATGATGCCCATTATCGCTAAAATAGCCGTTCATTAATCCCGCTAAATTATCCGCTTTAATCTGCTCGGTTTTACCCAATGCGTTAGGTAAAATTGCAAAAGTATAGGAAATTCCGTCTTCCGCATCACAGTAGGGTAATTTGGCAACTGAAGATAATGAAGCAATTGCGCCATTGGTATCGCGTCCGTGCATTGGATTAGCACCAGGTGCAAATGGTTCGCCGGCTTTGCGTCCATCTGGAGTATTACCCGTTTTTTTACCGTAAACTACGTTGGACGTAATTGTCAATACCGACTGAGTATGTACAGAGCCTCTATATGATGGGTGTTTGCGGACTTTACTCATAAATGTTGATACCAATTCTGCGGCGAGAGAGTCAACACGGTCATCATTATTACCGTACAGAGGAAAATCACCTTCGATTTCGTAATCATAGACCAAGCCATCTTCATTACGCAATGCTTTAACCTTGGCGTGTTTAATTGCGGATAGTGAATCAGCACACACTGACAGTCCCGCAATTCCACAGGCTAATGTACGATAGATATCCTTATCATGTAGCGCCATTTGCAGGCTTTCATAGCTATATTTATCATGCATATAGTGAATTACATTGAGTGAGTTAACATAGACTTTAGCCAGCCAATCCATCATTTGATCAAATTTGGCATAAACTTCATCGTATGCTAAATATTCACTGGTAATTGGTATAAATGTTGCTGGAGCAATTTGCGCACCTGACTTTTCATCACGACCGCCATTGATCGCATATAACAAGGTTTTTGCTAAATTAGCGCGGGCACCAAAAAATTGCATTTGCTTACCGATTTTCATAGCTGATACGCAACAAGCAATTGCATAATCATCGCCAAATTTCGGACGCATCAAATCATCATTTTCATATTGTAGGGAGCTGGTATCAATTGAAGCTTGGCTACAGAATACTTTAAAGCTTTCAGGCATTGCATCAGACCATAATACGGTTAAATTTGGCTCAGGAGCTGCGCCGATATTGTACAATGTGTGAATCATGCGATAGCTATTTTTAGTAACCATTGTTCGTCCATCCTCACACATTCCACCGATTGCTTCTGTTACCCATACTGGATCGCCAGAAAATAGTTGATCGTACTCAGGAGTGCGCAAGAATCTAACCATGCGTAATTTCATTACGAAGTGATCCATTAATTCCTGAACTTCGGATTCAGTAATCGTGCCATTACGAAGATCACGCTCAAAATAAATATCCAAGAAAGTTGAAACTCGTCCAATTGACATCGCTGCACCATTTTGTTGTTTAATTGCTGCCAGATAAGCAAAGTAAACCCATTGAATGGCCTCACGTGAGTCTTTAGCTGGTTTGCTTATGTCAAAGCCATAGCTTAATGCCATTTGCTTCAAATCACCCAGTGCACGATATTGTTCAGTTGTTTCTTCCCTTTGACGGATTATTTCTTCTGTCATTGCCAAATCTGCACTTGAATCATAAATTGCACGTCGTTCCGTCATTAGGAAATCCACACCATACAATGCTACTCGACGGTAGTCACCAATAATTCGTCCGCGTCCATAGGCATCAGGTAAACCAGTGATAATGCCTGATTTACGACACGCTAACATTTCCTTGGTATATACATCAAACACACCTTGGTTATGTGTCTTACGATATTTAGTGAATATTTCTGCTACTTTTGCATCTGATTCAAATCCATAAGCTTTTAGACCATTTTCCACCATTTTTAAACCACCATAGGGCATAATTGCCCGGCGTAAAGGTGCATCGGTTTGTAAACCAACCACTGTTTCCAATTCTTTGTTAATATAGCCAGCGTCATGAGCTATGATTGAACCTGGTTTATGCGCATCAACATCCAGTACTCCACCATTTGCCCGCTCTGCTTTGATTAGTTCTGAAACAATTTCCCATAACTTAGTGGTTTTTGTAGTTGCGGATGTCAAAAAAGTTCCATCACCTTCGTATGGAGTTATATTTTTATGAATAAAATCCACAACGTTTATATTCTCACACCAATCTCCACTGCTAAAGCCGCTCCAAGATCCTTCTTGAATTACTGTGCTATTTAACATATTTAAATCCCTTCTTAAAAATTATTACCATTAATGATAATAAAATCCACAAAATTAATATGGATATAGCGATATTATATACTAATTGGCTGCTTTTTACCAGTGGTGTGATGAATTTTCAAAGCAAAAATTTCTTAGTAAATTAGCCCAAGTAGTGATAAAATTCGTGATTAACAACAATATAAATAAGGTTTAATCGTGATGCAAACAGAAAGTAGAAATTATTTAAGTGGCAAAGAATTGCTCGATGAACAAGTACACATCGGTGAGAAAAAAGGTATTCAGCAATATTTAATTCAGAGCGTTTTAAATGGCTGTATTGCAGGAGCTTTTCTAGCATTAGGTGCTTTTGCTGCGTTGGTTGCAAGCCATGGAATCAGCGATTATGGCTTAGCTAAATTAGTTAATGCGGTAGTTTTTCCAGCTGGTTTGATCTTAATTGTAATTTGCGGGGGTGAATTATTTACCAGCAATACTTTATTAATTCAGGCGCGGCTGGAAAGAAAAATTACTACTAAAACCTACTTGCTAAACCTGATCATTATTTACATTACCAACGCGATAGGCGCTATTTCAATTGCAGCTTTAATTTTTGGTGCGGGTATTGTTTATAATGACTCAAGTGCTATTGGTGGTTATGTAATTCATGTCGCGGCAATAAAAGCCAATTATACTTTCTGGCAAAATATCTGTAGTGGAATTATGTGTAATATTTTAGTCTGTTGCGCAGCGTGGGGTGCTTCGGCGGCTAAAGATGTCGCTGGTAAAATTTTAATAATTTGGTTTGCTATCATGGTATTTATTATTGGTGGTTATGAACACTGCGTTGCGAATATGTTTTACTTTAGTTTGGCGTTATTTGCCCAAAGCGTGCCAAGTTTACTTGCCGCAAGTCATTTAACTCCAGAAATGTTATATAATTTAAATCTTGTAGGTGTAATACATAATCTGCTTCCAGTTACTATTGGTAATATAATTGGTGGTGCGCTTTTTATTGGTACTACATATTGGATAGTTTATTTTCGTGGCTATAAACAATAGACTTTTGAATGGGAATTGAGTATACAATATTGTTATGGCTAATTGCGGTATAATCGCGACTGTATAAGTTTAAGTTTTAAACTATTAAATTATTTTATGTGTAGGTGAACATGAGTTTTAAGCAATTAATAATTAATATTGATTCAGAAAGTGCTGAACAGTTATCAGAGATTTTTTTTGATTTAGGGGCAATTTCGGTAAGCATTGAAGATCAATACGAAGGTACTGAATTAGAGCAGGCAATTTTTAATGAACCAGGGATGGATGTTGAAAAACTTTGGGAGCACAGTAAAGTATCGGTACTTTTAAATGAAGATAGCCAAGTTAAGGAGATGGTTGTAGAGGCACAAGAGCAATTAGCAAAAAAATTTGACTGGACTCACGAAGTAGTTGATGATCAAGATTGGGTGCGTCTAACCCAAAGTCAATTTGACCCGATTGAAGTTACACCTGATTTGTACATCGTTCCATCATGGCATAGTATTCCTAAACCAGATGCGGTAGGTATCGTCTTAGATCCAGGCTTGGCGTTTGGAACTGGCTCACATCCAACCACATTTATGTGTTTAGAATATCTTGCATCTTGTGCAAGTAAAACTGCCCGGATATTGGATTATGGCTGCGGTTCTGGTATTTTGGCAATTACGGCTAAAAAACTTGGTGCTGGTTTGGTTGATGGAGTAGATATTGATCCACAAGCAGTTGAAGCCAGTGTTGATAATGCAAAAGTTAATCAGGTTGAGGTTGCTTTTTGCTTACCTGAACAATTTAAAGCACAACAATACGACTTAGTTGTTGCTAATATTCTGTCTAATCCATTGCGAATGATTTCTGATGCACTGGCTTCGTATGTAAGACCTGGTGGGAAAATTGTTTTATCTGGAATTTTAGATAGTCAAATTGAGGAAATGAGTGAACTATATGGTAAATGGTTTGCCATGTCAACCTATCAAGTTAATAATGGTTGGGCGTGTCTTGAAGGTATCAAGCCCGAATAAATAGAACAATTATAGTTTTTTGAATTAACCAAATTATTGCCATTATATGACAATTATTTGGTTAATTCTGCCGTTTATATTTTAAATTAAGTTAACTTGTTTTAGTAGATCCTGTTGTTCTAGTAATTGTTTAATTGGGGCATCTGCTACTATTTGATGCTGTTCATTGAATAATATGCCACGAGTACTTAATTCACTTACCAGATTAAGATTATGAGTGGTTATAATTAAAGTCTTGCCAGCTTGATGCAGCTGTTGTAATAGTCCAACGAGCCAGTGCTGAGTTTTGGGGTCGAGAGCATTAGTTGGCTCATCAAGAATTAATACACTGGGATTTAGTAAGAGTACTGCCGCGATGGCAACTTTTTTCTTTTCACCGCCACTTAACTTATATGGAGTTTTATTTAGCAGATGTTCAATATTGAGTAATTTGGCAATTTCAGCTATTCGTTGTTTAATCTCATCTGTGGTGTAATCAAGCTGAAGTAAGCCAAATGCTAGTTCTTCGGTCACACTATTGCAGAATAGTTGAACATCTGAATCTTGAAAAATAAAACCAATCTGTCGATGGTAATTCATTGCAAATTCATCACGTTGCAACATTTGTGCGCTGACAGTTTCACCAAATGCACTGAAGTTACCTGCTGTGGGCGAGAGTAAACCAGAAAAGATTTTAAGCAGGGTAGATTTACCACAACCATTTGCCCCCAGAATACTAAGCGCTTCGCCTTGGTAAACTGTAAAGTTAAGCTTGTCTAAAATTTTATCACCATCAGGATAGCTGAATTCGAGATTCTCAACTTTAAAAATGATATCGCTATTTATCAAAGAATTTTGCTCCACGCTAGTAAAATCAGCAGAATTATACCGTTATTAATCATGAAAATATAATCGATTTTACCTAATTTTAAGATTTTAAGGCTAACTATTTTATGCGAAAAGCCCCGAGCACGCATAGCCGCAAAAATTTCAGTTGCCAAATAATTAGATTTAATGAAGAGTAGAGCCATTGAATGTCCGATAAAGCGCCGATTTTCGCGATGGTCTAATCTGCCAATCGTCCGTAGAAAGCGTGCTTCATTCATTTGTAGAGCACAACTTGCCAGCAAAAAAATATAGCGATAAGTCATGGATAAAATTAGAATAAATCCAGTCGGTACTTTTAGCAAGGATAATCCTTTGGTGAGGTCATTCCAACTAGTTGTGGTTAATAACAAATAGACTAATGATAAACTGCAACCGCTACGGATGAACATCATCATAACCGCATGACAGCCATTGTCGGTGATATACAGCCCATGGCTGAACCATTGTAGTTGTGAATTGGCACTACCGATGATTAGTAATGCTTTACCAGGGATAAGAACGTTAAATAATGCGGGGAGTGAACAGATCAAGATAAACACAGGAACAATTAGCCATGCTCGCTTAACTAGTTGAACTAGTGAAATATGACTGAGCTTGGCATAGATTAAAGTGATCGCAAATAATATTAATGGAACTGCAAATGTATGACTGCAATTAATAATTATCATGAAGATTAGGGTCAGTATGAGCTTGGCTCGCGGGTCAATTGCTTGCAATAATCCCTGACAGTTTGCGGTACGATTAAAATAAATTTCATCATTGAATATTTTGCTTAGGTGAGTGATGCTGCGCCGTAGAAAATTAAGTCGCTGCGGAGTTTTACTTATTAAACTCCGCTTATTCTGTAAAAGCCAACTTGGGATAAGTTCAGGTTGACACATCTAGTTTTTACTGTAGCTATTTTTAGTTAAGCGGTGAGTGATAACGATTAATCCAGCAATCAAACTTATACCAATTAATGCCGACAAAATATAACCTAATGATTGTGAGAGTGGGCTATCACCAAGCGCTGGTAGAGCATAATCTGGTAATACTGCATGCCATAAATCTGCTGTTTTAGCCATGCCACTTGGAATATAGCCAATTAGCTGCTGTACTTCTTCCAATCCCCATTCACCATAGGCACTTCCACTTGCCAAAAGCCCGAGAGGAGTTAAACAAATAATCAGCACTGAAGTAATAATCAGAGTCTTATTACGGCTTAGCCAGCTATTTGCAGCGACTTCATTTGTTGCTCTAGTAACTGGGTTTAGAAGATGTGGTGCAAATTTAACGACATAGCTAATAGCCAACGCGCTAATAATTCCTTCAAGTATTCCAGCAAATAACATGTGCGCGAACATCATGGCTGGTATAGTTACGTTTAGTGGGTAAAACCCATATAAGGGAGTACCAGTTGGTGAGGTAAATAATAGCGGTTGGATACCCATTTCAACTGCAGTTGCCAATGCAGCAAGATTGATTCCAATATAGCTAGCAATAAAAACGGCAACTAAATTACGTCGTGAACCCAACACACTAGTGCCTGAGATTAATTTGTAAATTGCGTAACCACAAACAGGCATTAAGAATGCCATATTAAAACAATTTACTCCGATTGCCAAAATTCCTCCATCGCCAAAAATTAAGGCTTGGATAATCAAGGTCGTCGATACCGCTAATATCGCAGCCCATGGACCAACCAAAATTGCTACTAAGACAGCTCCAACGGCATGAGCGGAGCTGCCACCTGCGACTGGGATATTAAACATCATGATAACGAAGCTAAACGCTGCACACAATGCAATAGTTGGAATAGACTGTTGATTCTGCGTTAATTTTACTTTGCGAAATGCCAGATACCAAACTGCACTCATTACGATAAGTGCAGGAATCGTTGTTTGTGGGCTCAGGTAGCCATCAGGAATATGCATGTCAAATGCCTTCAAAATTTTAAGTATTAGGTCAAAAATTACTTCTTGAAACCTAGTGCGTTGGGTCAATGATAGAACATCTTGTTAATATTACGATTATATCATTTGGATACAAACTGAGTTTGTATTTTAACATGAAAAGCCTTGTTTTGTTAAGTGTCATTTAATAAAGTGAGGGTTATTTATACATAACAACTGAATAATAATGTTCTGGTTTTGTTATAATTATGCTTATTTTTGTGTAACTTTTTAGTTCTATAGTTAAGGCGTATGAAAAAAATATTTTGTATCGGTGAGTTACTCGTTGATTTCATGGGGCAAAGCTCCCAAGGTCTTGTTAAAAGTAATCAATTTGCCAAATTTGCAGGTGGTGCTCCAGCAAACGTTGCAGCTGCAGTTAGTAAACTTGGGGGGCAAGCGGTGTTTATGGGGCAAGTCGGACAAGATAGCTTTGGTGAGTATTTACTAGCTGCATTATCTGAACTTGGAATTGATACTCATCTTTGTAAGCGAGAGGGGAAAACTACACTGGCGTTTGTTGCGCTGGATGTTAATGGTGAACGTGATTTTGAATTTTATCGGGGCAGTGATGGCGATTTTCAATTTGCTGATTTTGAGCTGGACAATCTGAATGCCGAGGATATTGTTCATTTTGGCTCCGCTACTGCTTTAATGGGTGGGAGATTACGCACCAGCTATTTTCAACTGCTTGAAATGGCAGATGCAAATAAAAATCTTATTAGTTTTGATCCCAATTATCGTGAAGATTTAATTAGCGCAGATATGATGGCAAATTATTTGCATGATTGCAAAACGTTCATTTCCTATGCTGATGTAGTTAAACTTAGTGAAAGTGAAGCGCAATTAATCAGTGGCGAGGATGATTTGGATAAGGCGCTGGCTTATTTGCAGTATGTTGGGGCTAAGACTGTGATTGTAACTTTGGGCGCAAAAGGTAGCATGATTGCCAATGCACAGGGAACCAGATTAATTCCATCGCGTAAAATTACACAGGTGGACAGCACTGGTGCTGGTGATGCATTCGTTGGTGCACTACTTTTCAAATTAGCTCAGCATTCAGAACCGAATTGGGATGCTTTTGTAGCGTTTGCTAATTTGGTGGGGGCATTTACTTGTACCAACTACGGAGCGATTAAATCCATGCCAACGATGCGTCAATTTCTTGAATTTATCAACTAAGAAGACTAACCATGAAAATTAAGTATTTACTGTTAGTAGTCAGTGGACTATCCATTTCATCAGCTATGGCGGAGAGCCAGTGCAATTTTTTTGCTGCCAGTGGTTCAATTGCTGAATCTACACATTTAATGCAAGGTAATCCAGAGAGCTTTGGTTTTAATCTCAAGAAGCTGGCACTGGTTGATCAGCAAATTAATCAGGATGTAAAAAATGGTTTCCCTGGTGCGGCGTTATTAATTATCAAAGATGGACATGTGATTAAACAAAATGTTTATGGCTCAAGTCTAAAATATAATTTAAAAACTGGTAAACCTTTAGCTAAGCCAATACCAGTAGAGTGTGATACTTTATTTGATTTGGCATCAAATACCAAGATGTACGCAACCAACTATGCCATAATGCATTTGGTTGCAGATGGTAAGCTTGATGTGAATAAACCAGTCAATTTTTATTTACCAGCGTATAAGGGCTGCGATAAAAACGGGCAATGTCGTGAAAGTAGAACCGTTCGTGATTTGCTGACGCATAGCGCGGGCTATACACCAAGCCCTCAATTTTACAATCCGCAAACTATTGCGCAATATGGAGATAATCTATATTCGCAAGATCACCTCACTACTGAATCAATCATTTTAAATAAGCTTCCTTTTGAGCGCGCACGTGGGGGCAAACCTGTCTATAGTGATGTGGATTTTATGCTGTTAGGTATGATCATTGAAGCAATAACCAAACAACCATTGGATCAATACGTAGCCCAGAATATTTATCAACCATTAGGGCTAAAATATATTACATTTAATCCTTTGTTGAATGGTTATAGTCATAAATCGTGTGCAGCAACTGAGGTTGACGGTAATACTCGTGGTGGTAGTATTAGTTTCCCTAATATTCGTACAACACCAATCCAATGTCAGGTTCATGATGAAAACTCCTTCTATTCAATGGGTGGTGTTTCTGGTCATGCCGGATTATTTGCTAATTTAGCAGATATGGCAGTATTATTGCAGCTTGCACTAAATAATGGAACGTACAATAAGGTTACGTTATGGACACCAGCAGTTGAAACTCAGTTTATTGCGCCAATTGCTAGTGATGATACGTATGGTATTGGTTGGCGAAGAGCTGGAGCAAAAAGCAATTATGCTCCCTTTGGACACTATGCTAGTAATCAAGCTTTTGGGCATACAGGCTGGACAGGCACGCTGACGCTGATTGATCCGAAATACAATTTGGCAATTGTACTATTAACCAATAAAAAACATAGTCAGTATAAAGATGGTAAATTTGCAGGCGATAGTTTTGCAACTGGTAGTTATCATCAGATTGTTGATTTGATTTATCAAAGCTTGGATGCCAAGGTAGTTAACATTAATTAAATTTTTTAAAGGGGTATTATCATGAGTTTTAATCCACAAGTAGTTGCAGATCGTATTTTTGAATTAACCAGTATTGCAGGTATCAAAACCACGGCAATTTGCATGACGCGTTTTCGCCTTAATCTTAGCGATTCTAGCAAAGTTGATTTAGCTGCATTAAAAGTTCTTGACGGGGTTGCCGATGCTGTTGTTATTGATGATCAGCTACAGATTGTAATGGGGTTAGGGAAAGTAGTTCAGGTCTATGAGTGTTTTAAACCTTATTTGGAAAATAATGCTACGATTTCAGCAGAAATTAAGCGCTAAAAGGAAAATCCATGGAAAATCAAAGTAAAGCTGTGGTATTCAATCCAGAGCAAATAGCACAACAGATTTGGGATTTAGTATCACCACATGGTATAACTGCGGTTGAAATCTGTATGACACGATTGCGGATTACACTGAAGCATAAAGAGTTGGTCGATATCGCCAAAATTAAAGCAATCTCTGGTGTACTGGGCGTGGTCGATACGCCAGATCAGCTTCAGATTATTATTGGACCTGGTAAGGTAAATCAGGTTAATGATAAATTCCAGATTTTGCTAAATACGGCACCGATTAAAGTTCAAGATGCTGCTGTGGTTAATGAAACTAAGGCAAACGATGCTGGTTCATTAAAAGAAAAGCTAAAACAAAAAAATTCGACACCATTTAAGAATTTTTTGAAGAAATTAGCTAATATTTTTATCCCAATGATCCCTGCTTTTATTGGTTGTGGTTTGGTGCTTGGTATCGTCAATGTTTTGACTAAATCTCTAAGCCCTGAAACATTGGGAGGAATGCCATTTGATCAAACCACGGTCGGTGCAATTCTTAAACTAATTGGTGGTGGGATAACATTTGGTTTGGCACTGTTCGCAGGGTTAAATACTTCTAAGGAATTTGGCGGTACTCCAATTTTGGGCGGCGTGCTAGCAGCGGTATTAACCATGCCTGGTTTATCTGCGATTACTGTTTTTGGCGAGCAGGCAACTCCTGGACGAGGTGGAATTATTGCTGTTTTGTTTGTGGCTATTTTTGCTGCATGGCTGGAAAAACGATTACGTAAAGTAATTCCAGTCGCTCTGGATTTATTTGTAACACCGACTTTAGTTTTGCTTATTTCTGGATTTTTAGCTATTTTCATTTTACAACCAATTGGTGGTGTGATTTCTGATGCGATAACCAATGGTTCTAAATTAGCGGTAGATCATGGTGGTCCAGTGGTTGGATTCATTTTAAGTGCAGCATTTTTACCTTTGGTAATGACTGGCTTGCATCAAGGACTTACTCCGATTCACGCGGAATTAATTAAAACTACTGGTTCGACAGTATTACTGCCAATTCTGGCTATGGCAGGAGCAGGACAAGTAGGTGCAGCGTTAGCAGTTTGGTTGAAAACCAAAAATGAAAAATTAATTCATATTATCAAATCTGGAATTGTCGTAGGGTTCTTAGGTGTTGGTGAACCATTAATTTACGGTGTAACCTTACCGCTCTTTCGTCCATTTTTAGCGGCGTGTATTGGTGGCGGTCTCGGTGGTGCTTTTGTTGCAACTTTTAAATTAGGTGCAACTGGAATCGGTATTTCTGGCTTGCCTTTGACTCTGTTAATCCACAACGGAATGTTACTATATTTGTTTGGTATTTTGATTGCTTATGTCGGTGGATTTGTTGCTACGCTGATTGTAGGTTTTGATGATAGCGTGATTGAATAACCATAAATTAAATTTTAGTGGCAGTGGGGAGATTTTTTGTGTATAAATTGTTTAAATTTGGTCTGCTATTAGGTATTGTTAACTTTGTGTCGGCGACAGAGCTGATTAATATTTTCCCCATGGAAAGCTATAATCAAGATGTTTCGGCTTGGATTAAGCCTGATGCACCAGATTATAAACAATCACTGCTGAGTGCTGACTATCAAAAACAACGGCTGCAGGAATTTTATCAGCATTATTATAGTAATGCTGATAGCGGCTTATCGCCGTGGAGCCGTGACTATGTTAATAGTCAATTAGTAAAATCAGAAAGCATAAACATCATCCAAACTGAACGTTTGGTTTTGGCTGGTTTTAATAATCCTATAGATGTCAAAAAAACTGCTTATGGTGAGAATTACATACCATATAAAGCAGAGTGGTTTGGAAAAATTGGGCGTAATATGGAGTTGGACAAGCCGGTAGAGTTATCATATACTGCTAATAAGCGTGCCATTGCTGTAGATAATTTGTTGGTGCGAACACTTCCAACTCACGATCCATTATTTTATAGTAATAAGATTGCTGGTGAAGGATACCCCTTTGATAATCTTCAGGAAACTGCAATTTTTATCGGTATGCCACTTTATATTATTAAACAAAGCGCAGACAAAGAGTGGAGTTTAGTTATTGCTTCAGATGATGTTGGTTGGGTTCGTACTTCTGGTATTGCGATGGTTGACAATAAATTTATTGCTACTTGGCAAAAGGCTGCACGCAAAGATATAGTGGCAACAGTTGCGCAAAGTTCGTTGATTGATTCTAGTGGTGTTTTTCGTGGTATGGCATATAATGGAAGTACTTTCCCGTTAGCAAATAAAAGTGAGTCCGCTTACGAAGTATTAATACCTGTGGCGGATTTAAAACGTAATGCTCAGATTGTTAAGGTGACGCTTAGTCAATCAGATGGGGTTATTATGCCGTTGAAATTAACTCCGGAAAATATGGCACGGATCATGCGTAATCAAATTGGCAAGCAATATGGCTGGGGTAGTATGTTTTTTAATTATGATTGCTCTGCAGAAACGAAGGCTCTCTTCGCTCCATTTGGTATTTATTTGCCGCGTAATTCTGGTTTTCAGTCATTAGCAGGCAAAACAGTAATTTTAGATAATTTATCCAGTGCTGAGCGCGAACAATATTTATTGAAAAATGGGCATAAATTATTAACGTTGGTGCAGATACCGGGGCATATCTTACTTTATCTTGGTAATTATGCCAATCCCAATTCAGCAGGGCATGAATTGGTCGCAATGAGTTATCAGAATATCTGGGGCATGAAAACCAATGCCAATGATACACGCTATGTTATTGGTGGTTCAGTGTTCTTACCTTTGTTAGCACAATATCCTGAACAAACTGATTTAATGTCTTTCTATGACAGTGCACGATCCAAATTCAGGCTTGTATATCTCGATCAATTTCCCGAGAATTAATATTTGTGAGGCAATAAAGCATGGCTAAAGGTATTTCAGTATTTTTGGGGTTGGATTGGAGTTTGGAAGATAATCTGGAGTACCTAACACAAGCAGCGCAGGCTGGATTCAGCCGTGTATTTACGTCATTGCATATTCCTGAAGCCAATTATTCACAGCTAATCACCGAATTTAAGCAAGTATTAGATTTGGCAACTCGGTTAGATATGGCAGTAATTGCTGATATTTCACCTAATGCTTATCAATATTTGCAAGTTGAAGCACATGATCTAGCCGCCTTTAAAAAGATGGGCTTAGCTGGAATTCGCTTGGATTACGGTTTTACACCCGAGTTAATTGCGGGTTACACCAATAATAGTGTTGATTTATTAATTGAACTTAATGCCAGCACCATGAGTGCGGAATTTATGCAGCAAATCATGCACTCAGGTGCAAATGCTGCCAATATTTCAGCGTGTCATAATTACTATCCACGGCAAAATACCGGGATATCTCTCGAATCATTGCAGCAAAAAAATCAAATTTTTCATCAATACAATATTCCTGTGAGTGGGTTTGTTGCTCTGGCAACTGGGCGACGCGGACCGCTTTATGAAGGTTTGCCAACGCTAGAATTTACACGCAATCTTGTACCACAAGTCGCTGCGCAAATACTCTTGGTTGCTGGCATTGAGCATGTATTTATTGGTGATGCACGCGCAGAGCTAAGTGTCTTGCAACGTGTCGGAAAACTTAGTCCTGATTTGATTGAGCTTGATGTAGCTGATTATTTGTCAACTTCTGTTTATCAAGAATTATTGCAACAAATTCATACTAACCGTCCTGATGCAGCAGTTGATGTTATCCGTTCGCAGGAAAGCCGTCTGATGCTTTTGACAAACAATGTTATTCGTCGCGAAGTGCTGGCAGAGAACTGTATATCGCGTGATAGGGGAAGTATTACCATTGATAATATTGCTTATGGGCGCTATAGTGGTGAATTGCAAATTTGTAAGCGTGGCTTGGCTGCTGATGAGCGCGTTAATGTGATCGGTAGAATTAGTGATGATAGCTTGCATTTATTGGATTATATCGGTGATAATCAAGGATTTAAACTGGTGATTTAACTGCCTATTAACTAGAGCTTTAATTGTTTTGAATGATGTTTAAATTAACTACTATCTTTAAGAAAGATTATTATGGATACTAACTTGATTATTATCGCGGCGAGTGCTGGTGGAGTTGCGTTAATTATAATTATTAGCCTAATTTTGATATTTAGCCGCCTGAAAGGTGCTAATGATAGCAAAGCGCAGCTAAATGAGCTTAATCAGCAGTTATTTACTCTGAATACGGACTTTACCAAACTCAGCGCCGATTATGAGCATGCTAAGCAAGAACAGCAGCGCATTACCCTGCAATTAAATGAAGCGCTGCAAACCAGTCGGGCATTGGAGGAGGGTAGTCGCAATATTCAACGCGACAATCTTCAGTTGAGCAATGATAAATCAAGATTGGAAGTTGAGAATGAGCACTTGAAAACTGCCTATACGCAGCTAGAAAAAATGTTGGCTGAACTCAAGCTGCAAATGAATAATGAATTTACCAATTTGAAAAATCTAGCTATTAATGAGTTAAAAGAGCGGGCAGATAGTTCTTTGCGTGATATCAGTAAAGAAAATGTAGTTTTACCATTACGGGAAAATTTGAAAGACTTGCAACAAAAAATCAATGAGCTGGCATTTCAAACCAAGGAAATTAATCGTAATTCTGAAGGCTTAAATCAACAAGCACAAAATTTAGCTTTGGCGCTTACCAAAGATAGCAAGAAAAAAGGCGAATTTGGTGAGATGATTCTGGCAAATATTCTTGAAAGTGTAGGCTTACAACAACATATTAGCTATACAGAGCAAGCACAAATTAGTTTAGACGATAAACGCTTGATTCCGGATGTAATTATTAACTTACCACACAATAAGGCAGTGGTAGTTGATAGTAAAAATATTATGAAACGCTATTATGAAAGTATCGTAAATGATGAAGATAAAAATAAAGCCATTTTTGATGCTATCAAACTCACGATTAAGAATCTAAGCAGTAAAGACTATCTTAGTGCAGTTGAGGCGTCAATTGGTAAAGCAGTTTTTGATTATGCGATTATGTTTATTCCCAATGAAGGTTTGTTTTCTCTGATTATTGAAGAAGATCAGCGTTTGAGTGGGACTTTGTTGCGGGAAGCATATCAGCAAAAAGTTTTCATTGCTGGACCTTCGACGCTACTAGTTTTGTTGGGTATCATTGAGCGTTCATGGGATGTCTATCAGATTGAAGAACGAGCTGAGGGCATCATAAGTCTATCACGTGAACTTAGTGATAAGTTTAAAATTAGTTTACAGCGTATCGCAGATTTGGGACATTCGATTCGTAGTTGTGGTAATAAGTATGATGAGGTGGTTAAATCGCTGGATAATGGTACCGCGGCAAGCGCTTACAGTAAGCTGGAGAAATTAGCACAGCTCTCTGGAGAAAAAATTCAATTAGCTAAGCCAGCTGAAGTTGGTGAGGTGATACCCAGGCTGCCCAGCTCAGCACGTGATGAGGAATGCAGTTCAGTCCGAAGAGCTCACATTTAATACGGATGAATTAAGTGACTAAGTATAATTAAAAAAAGTCCTTGCGGACTTTTTTTAATTACCGATAGCTAATCCCTCGCGACGTGGGTCGGCCGCGCCGCTCCATCCATCATTAGTACGAATTATATTAGTTTCACCACTAACCAAATCACTTCTTACTACTGATTCACCCAGCATGTTTAACTTATCCAATTGTGCACTAATTATTGAATTACCATTTTCTAAGACAGGAGTCGTGTTGGCGGCACAAAGATTAGGGGAAGATGAGGCCTCAGCTGCTGATTTTTTGAAGTCTAGAATTTGAATCAGGTTTTTGGCAACATAGCATATAATCTGACTGCCACCAGGGGAGCCGGTTAATACTTGCAAATTGTGGTCTTTATCAAAAACCATTGTTGGTGCAATTGACGAACGTGGTCGTTTACCAGCTTCAACACGGTTGGCAATTGCTTTACCAGATGCATTGGTTGGTGCTAATGAAAAATCAGTTAATTCATTATTTAAGAAGAATCCATTAGTAAAAAGATGGCTACCAAATTGATGCTCAACGGTTACGGTCATTGTAACTGCATTGCCATCTTTATCCACAATCGATAATGACGTAGTTCCATGTGGTTTTGGACTATTGTCTGCTACGTATTTAGGGTCAGCACCATAAGGCTTGCCAGGCGCAACTGGTGTTACTAGCGCTGCTGATTCATTTACCAGTTTCGCACGCTCATCTAAATATTTATTGTTTAATAAACCTGCAATCGGTTGTTTAACAAAATCAGGATCAGCAAGGTACTGATTACGATCTGCAAATGCTATCTTGCTTGCTTCATAGAAATTATAAACCCAATTTATATCAGTGAATCCGCTTTCACCAGTTTTTGCATAATTACGAGCATAAATTCCCAGTAATTCTTGGACCGCAACTCCACCACTTGATGATGGTGGTACCGAACAAATATCATATTGATCTCGATAAGCACTGCATACTGGTTCTTTAACCTGTACTTTATATGCACTGAGATCTTTTGCACTCATTAGTTTTTGATGTGCACTTTTATTTACCGTTTCAACAATTTCATGAGCAATTTTGCCAGTATAAAACTCTTCTGGATTTTTGGCAATTATTTGTAATGTATCAGCATAAGCAATATTGGTAACTTTTTCGCCAATTGTTTTTACTTCGCCTTGAGCGTTAAAATAAACTTTGGCAATTTGTTGATTATGTTTTAAGATATCCTGATCACTTTGTAATAAGCCATAAAGTCTAGGGCTCATCGGAAAGCCCTTGCGGGCAAGAGTGATAGCGGGTGTAAGCAATTTATTCCACGCCAATTTTCCATTTTGTTGGTGCATTTTATAAAATAGAGCAACTTCGCCAGGAACTCCAACCGAGAGCGGGCTCAACATTGCCGATTCAAAGTTTAAAGGTTTAGATGTTTTTGGATCGATGAACCACTCTGGTGTAGCACTTGAGGGAGCAACTTCACGTCCATCAAAAGCTAGCACTTGTTTTGACTTTGCATTATAGCTAAGGGCGTAGCCTCCGCCGCCTATTCCCGAAGATTGTGGTTCTGTTAATCCTAAAACGAACGCTGCAGCTATTGCGGCATCTGTTGCATTGCCACCTTCACTGAGTATTTGCTCTGCAGCTTTACTTGCCCAAGGGTTATTGGTAACTATCATTGAATGTTTACCTGTCACCAATGGTTTTTCAGTTTTAGCGGTTGCAACTTCTGGGGCTAAAGGTTGAGAAGTAGTAGCATTGGCAAATAGCGGAATTATACTGGTTAATAAAAGTAGTGCAATTTTATTATGTTTCATAGTTATCCTCATTGTAGATTATAGTAGTTCCTGAGTTTCTTTAGCAATCATTAATTCTTCATTAGTTGGAATTAATAATGCCTTAACTCTAGAATCTTCACTGCTAATAATTCGCTCCTGACTGCGAACGTCGTTTTTTTCTGGGTCGATACTAACTCCTAGAAATGAAACGCCGTCAATGATTTTAGCACGAGTTACTTTATCATTTTCACCTAATCCAGCAGTAAAAATTATCGCATCAACACCATTCATTGCCGCGGCGTAAGCACCAATATACTTTTTAACATTATAGGTAAATACGTCAAGAGCTAATTGAGCGCGCTGATTGCCTTGTTCCGCTGCAGACTCGATATCACGAAAATCGCTACTTATTCCAGAGAGACCAAGTACACCAGATTTCTTATTCATTAAGTTATCAATTTCATCAACATTGAGTTTCATTTCGTGTGAAAGAAAAGCAATTATGCTTGGATCAAGATCTCCACAGCGAGTACCCATCGTCAAGCCAGCCAGTGGCGTAAAACCCATGCTGGTATCAACGCTTTGCCCATATTTAATAGCAGCAACTGAAGCTCCATTGCCAAGATGGCAGCTGATTAATTTTAGCTGACTTAGTTCTTTACCCAGTAGTTTTGCAGCACGTCCGGCTACGTATTTATGTGACGTTCCATGAAAACCATAGCGACGAACTTTATGTTCCTGATAGATTTCATAAGGCAGTGAATACATAAATGCTTCAGCTGGCATGGTTTGGTGAAATGCAGTATCAAAGACTGCAACCATTGGTATATTTGGCATTAGTTCTTGACATGCTTTAATCCCCGTGATGTTGGCTGGATTATGTAGTGGAGCTAGTTTTGCACATTCTTCCAAGGCTTCCATTACAGTTGCATTAATAATTACTGAAGCAGCATATTTTTCCCCACCATGCACTACACGATGTCCAACGGCATTGATTTCTGCCATTGTGTTAATTACTCCGATTGTTTCACAACACAGCACGTTGGTTACACAGGCTACTGCACTTTTGTGATCGGTGATTGGAGTTCCATTGGCAAGTTGTTTTTCAGAATCAATAATGAATTTTTGCTCACCTTTGCGATGTGTTAATACCGCACCCGACAGACCAATTCGCTCCACCAACCCACTAGATAAAACGCTTTCTGTCGTGGTTTCAATTAATTGGTATTTTAAAGAAGAGCTGCCGCAGTTTAGAACAAGTATTTTCATGAGTATCCCTTTGTTATAAAATAAACCTAGGCGGTTATTATAACGCAGTTCTTACGCTAGAAACTAAATTAACCTTATTTAATTTGCTGTTGTTGGTAGCAGTTACTGATTTGTTGATGAAGATAGCTTGCGAGTAATTCACGATCCGCAAAATCTGCAGCCGCAACAGGTGGCAAAACTGTAACGTTGATAATTAATCCACGCAAGCGTAGAGTATTCATTACGGTTCTCATCCAGCCAACTTTAGCAAATGAAACTTCTCGCGCTAGACGATTATTACTCTTACGATAACTAAGTACTACTGGAAAAATTTTACTGTTTGCCATCCGAGCTGCTTCCAGAAGTGGCGCTTTGAATGGTAAAACTTCTTTACCAACACTGGTTTTTCCCTCTGGGAAAAGCCCGATACTGGCACCTTCACGGAGAAGTTGTGCAACGTGCTGATTAACATTAATAAGTTCTTTTTTATTTTTACGATTGATAAAAATTGTGCCACCTGCTTGAATTACACGATTCAGAATTGGCCACTGTAACATCTCTATTTTACCAATAAATTGTACGAAACAGGTGCGGTACATAACAACCGTGTCCATCCAAGAAATATGATTGGAAACGACCATTGAGTTAGCAAGCTCATGATTAGATAAGGGATAGCCATGAAAATAAAGTTTGGCTCCAGTTGAGGCAATCAAGCAGCGAGTCCAAATCATGCGAACTTGTTGGCGAACAAAAGACTTTGAAAATGGGTAAATAACCAATACGGCTAAAACCATGATTGCCATACTGGCGATTACAGCACTAAACCGCAACCAAGCTATGATATTACGCATCATTATAAACAACTTTCACAAGAAAAATAATATCGCTACTTACATTGGGATAACTTGTTGGATACTGTTATAGATTATTTAATTTTGGCGGTAATTATTTTAGCCTAAAGTTGCAATAATTTCTAGTTAAATTACTTATTATTGGAAGTTATAAAAAAAGCAGAGAAATTATTTACTCTGCTTTGGGATTTTTAAAGTTTAGTGCTTAAGAATGTTTTGAGTATTATTAAAGAGTGATGATTGCGTAAATACTACACTGTTTGACAATTCACGAGCTAAAAATTCATGAAAATGGCGCATTCCTTCTTCAGTTGGTAGTTGGTATGGTCCAAAATCATCCTTACCTTGGCGATAGAGTGATTTTCGTCCTTCATGCATCCGGTAGCAAATTTCATCATCCTCTTTGGCGGTCTCAAAATAAACCTGTTGCTGAATTGCTACATATTCTTCATCAAAACCTAAAATTTCATCGGGGTAATAAAACTCGGTAATCACACGGCATTTTTCGGGTGCTATTGGTTCAACTACTGAAATTACTATACATTTGGGATAACATTCAATCATAATATTGGGATAGTATGCCATCCAAATTGCACCATATTGGGGAATTTGTCCATTGTGCGCTTCCAGGACTTTTTTGCTCCAGTCACTATATAGATCGCTTCCTCCTTTACTAAGCTGATTTTTAGTCGGAACAATTTGAAAATGATGCCAATCACCAAAGTTCCAAACAAGATTTGTGCAGTCAACAAAATTACCTAAGCCAGGATGGTACGGCTCGACATGGTAGTCTTCAGCATAAACCTCCATAAAAGTTTTCCAGTTGAAATTATAATCAGTTACTACGGTGTTACTATATTGGTAATTTTCAAAATCAATATATTCACCAAACTTGCCCAAATTCGCCAAATCTCGATGAATATCACGATTGTTTTTGAATAACAATCCATTCCAGTTAGTTAGTGGTGTAACAGTGAGATTTTTACACTTAGGTAATTCTGGAAAAAGTGGAGCGCCTATGAGTGTTCCCTGTGCATTATATGTCCAACGATGCAAATCACAGACTATATGCTGACTATTACCGTGTCCTTTAAGCATGATTGCCTGACGATGACGGCAAATATTGTCAATAAGTAAATGCTGCGTTCCGTCGTTATAGATAAGTTTGCTATGCTCAAGCCATTCAATGGAGCGATAGTCAAATTGATTGACCGCCATAAGCTGATGACCAATATATTGCGGGGCTTGTGAAAATAACTTTGCTTGTTCGATATCAAAGTGTTGTTGTTCAAAATAACTGGCTAAAGAATGTGTGTTCATAAATTTCCTTTCTAATCTAAACTAAACCGTAGTTCAATTTAATTTAACACCAGAAGATAACCATGAAACCGGAAATAAATTTCCTGATAAGAGATCTATTTTACCTCATTTAGCTAATCATGAGCAAGGCTGAGTCTATTTGTAGAAGATGTTTTAGATGCTATTTTAGAATAGAAAACAGGTAGCCAATTAATAAGCTACCTGTTTTCTGATGATGGTTTTATCAAATACGTGAGCTATTTTTTACCATATCCGCAATACACTTAATCTCTGATTGTAACCGTTCAAAATTAGTAAGCTTCCATTCCCAATTTGGCGATCCAACTGTACCCGGAGTATTTAATCTTGAGCTATCATCTAGACCAATGATATCCTGAGCAGGGAAAATAACATATTCTGCCTGATAATTCAATATATACGCAAGGATTGCAGATTTAATTCCCTCATCACTTGCATGGAAATATTCGCGAAGAGCATGTTGCTGCTCATGACTTAGACCATTGTACCAGCCCATTAGGGTACTATTGTCGTGTGTTCCAGTATAAACGATAGTATTGACAGTTTTTTCAAGAGCTGAATTATCTAAATGCGGTTCAAAAATAAACTGAAATATTTTCATTCCTTTGAGATTGTAATGGTCACGTAAATCTAAAACTTCTTTACGTAAATCTCCAAGGTCTTCGGCAACAATTTTAATTTCAGGTAGTTCACGATAAATAGTATCAAATAGGGCATAACCCGGTGCCTCAACCCATTCACCTTCAACGGCAGTTGGGCAACTGGCTGGAATTTTCCAATAAGTATCAAAAGCTCTGAAGTGATCAATACGAATAATGTCAAAAGCAGTAGCATTGCCAGCTAAGCGCTCAATCCAGAATTTAAAGCCATTCGCTTCAAGAACTTCCCAGTTGTAAAGAGGATTTCCCCAGCGTTGTCCGGTGGCTGAAAAATAATCAGGCGGTACACCTGCAATAAACGTTGGTTGCTGATTTTCATCAAGCAAAAATATCTCCTGATTTTCCCACACATCAAGTGAATCCATGCCAATATAAATTGGAATATCACCCATGATCTGAATACCAAGGTTATTGGCATATTGTTTTAGCGCAAACCATTGGCGATAGAAGATAAACTGCAAGAACATTTCGTAGTCAATTTGATCTTGAAATGGAGCCAAATCCAGAGCATTATTTTTAATCCAGTTTTTATGTGCTGCTGGCCAATCAGTCCAGATTTTTAAATCATTAGCTTTTTTTAGTGTTAAAAATACAGCATAGTTTTTTAACCATGGAGTAGTCGTGGTAAATTGCGCGTACTCAGCACGTAGCGTGCTACTTGTTTTAAAATTGGCAAAAGCCTGACGTAGCATTGGCTCTTTATGTTTACGTACAGCTTGGTATTCAATTGTATCTGGTTTGTTGGAGACAAACTCGATGAGATCAGCAGAAGTAAGCAATCCATCCGTAACTAAATGCTCAAGACTGATATATAGCTCATCTCCGGCAAATGATGAATAGGCCTGATATGGCGAGTTGCCATAACCCAGTGGATTAAGCGGTAGCACTTGCCAGATTTTTAATTGCATTTGTTTGATGATATCAATAAATTTATATGCTTCTGTTCCAAAGTCACCAATTCCATATTTTGATGGAAATGATGCTACGGGCATTAGTATTCCTGCGGATCTCATGTTAATTCCCCTTAGACTTAATTTAAATCAATTTTCCAGATATCGTTGTTATAATCACGAATTGTGCGATCTGAACTAAAATAACCTGCTTTAGCTATATTCACTAAACTCATTCTGTTCCATTGTTCGCGATTTTCATAATCAGATAGCATTTGATCTTTGGTTTTAATATAATCCA
>CAYIZV010000026.1:0-35536 GCA_964367915.1 uncultured Neisseria sp. | reverse complement strand
AACTACTATCATATCAGATGACATTTAATTCCTACTCATTAATATTTAAAATTTATTTAAGCCAAAGCAACAATAAATCCGGCACGATATCATCAAATACGCTGGAAGTGTTTAACAAGGTTGCAAAACCACCAGTACCAATGACAATCAAATCACGACGTTCAATAGCATACTCATGAATAACTTGTGCGATTAATTCTTTTACTGCTCCAGTTTGGCTGTAATATAATCCAGACTGAATCGCCATACGGGTATCTTTGGAAATGGCCTGCTTAGGAGCTGAAATATTTACCGTAAATAATTTAGCAGTATTGTGCTGCAAACTTTCCATCATCAGACGAATACCTGGCAGTACTGCACCACCAACAAACTCAGCTTGTGGCGTAATATAAATTACCGTGGTTGCAGTACCAAAATCAAAAATTAATAAATGCTTATTAGGATATTTACTAATTCCCCCAACAGCACCAGCGATTAAATCTGCACCAATTTCCCCAGGGTTATTTGAAGCTATCTTAATTCCAGTTTTAACTCCAGGCTTAAGAAATAATGGTGTTATCTTAAAATACTTAATAAACGCAGAAGTAACGCTATAATCAACAGAAGGAACGACCGAAGCAATTGCTACCCGTTTAATTTGTTTGGGATCAATGCTATTTTCACGCAATACCTGCAAGATAAATAATGCAAATTGGTCTGATGAGCCAACATGACTAGTATTATGGCGAAATTGAACTAAAATCTCACCGTTTACATCAAATACACCACTGTGTATCTGTGAATTACCAATATCAATACATAAGTACATAGGGCTGCTTCCTAGGATAATTTCTTTACAAAATATTGAGTTAAATCGCCCTGATAATCATGACTAAGATAGAATTTATGAGCACCAGTTTGACGGCGATGTAAACCACTAGTAAGTTCTATTTTATCACACCCTTGAGCTTTAGCATAGTTTTCTGCAAAATTAAGTAGTCGGCTGCCGATTTTTGCTCCACGTCGCTGTTCGTCAACTACCAAAGCTAAAACTTTAGCCCAACTACCACTACGATGCAGCCACCTTGCAAGAACAACTCCAATAAAACCACAAATTTTATCTTGGAATTCTGCAACAAAAATACTATAATGTTTATCTCTAAAGCATAACTCAATGTTTGCCTGCAGTTCAGATAAAGTTATTGAATATCCAAGTTGCTCAATTAGCTTTATTAGTTCCACCGCATCACTGGACACTACTTCACGAATTATTGTTGCTTGCTTCACTGTTATTCAACTCCGCTAATAATGTACTTAACTCAGTTTCATCAATCAACTTAATCCCGAGCTCATTAGCTTTATCCAGCTTACTACCAGCATCACTTCCAACAATAACATAATCAGTCTTCTTGGAAACGCTACTGGCGACCTTTGCGCCAAAATCTTCCAATATCGCTTTTATCTCGTCGCGTTTGAAGTTAACAAAACTACCAGTAATAACAAAAGTCTTACCACTAACTTCAGCATGATATAAATTATCCGCAATCAGATGTGGATAGTTAACACCCAGTGCCAATAACTCTTTAATAATTACACAATTGTGCTCTTCGCCAAAAAAGTTCAAAATTGAGCTTGCGACAACTTCGCCTATATCCCTTACCTGTAACAGTTGTTCTTTATTTGCTGTGATTAAAGCATCAAGACTACCAAACGCACGCGCTAAATCTTTGGCGGAGCTTTCCCCTACATGACGAATTCCTAAAGCATAAATAAATCGTGGCAAAGTCGTGGCTTTACTTTTTTCAATCGCAGCGATTAGATTAGTTGCACTCTTCTTGGCAAAGCGTTCTAGCTCTAACAAGGGCTCTACCTGCAGACAAAAAATATCCGCAACATTATTAATTAGCCCAGCATCAACTAATTGTTCGACACTCTTTTCACCGAGCCCATCAATATTCAACGCAAGTTTACTACAAAAATGAGTAATCGCCTGCTTCTTTTGTGCAATACAATATAGTCCACCAGAACAGCGCATAATAGTTTCATCTTGTTCCTGAATAACATGTGAACCACATACGGGACATTCTTGTGGCATACTAAACTCTTCGAGTAAAGAGGTTCTGCGCTCAATTAATGAGCGAGAAATTTCCGGGATAACATCACCTGCACGGCGTACTAAGACAATGTCACCGACGCGTACATCTTTACGACGGATCTCATCCTGATTATGCAAGGTAGCATTAGTTACCACCACACCAGCTACATTCACCGGTTTTATTCGCGCCACTGGAGTCAACGCCCCCGTTCGCCCTACCTGAACATCAATTGCGAGTATTTCAGACTCAACTTCCAGAGCAGGAAATTTGTACGCAATCGCAAAGCGTGGTGCGCGAGCAACAAATCCCAATTGTTTCTGTCCTACTATTGAGTTTAATTTATAAACTACGCCATCAATACCAAAAGGCAAATCATTCCGCAGTGTCATCATTTGTTCATAATAGGCGCTTAACTGCAAATTACCTTTTAGCAGACTACATTCATTGGCAATCGTAAAGCCTGCTGACTTTAAAAAGTCTAATTCCTGATTAAATGAAGCAAATTCTCCGCCACTATATTGCGCTAATCCATATGCATAAAAACGTAAAGGACGAGCGGCCGCAATTCCACTATCTAACTGACGAATACTACCAGCTGCCAAATTACGTGGGTTGGCATAAAGTTTACCACCATTTTCACTTTGCCTTTGATTCAAACTAACAAAGTCTGAATTTAAGATTAAAATTTCGCCACGAACTTCAACTAATTCCGGTGGTAACAAATCAGTGGTAATATTAAGTGGGATATTGCGAATAGTTTTTACATTAGCCGTAACATCTTCTCCAGTAAAACCATCACCACGAGTAAGCGCACGGATCAATATACCATTTTCATAAAGCAAACTAATTGCAACGCCGTCATATTTGGGAGAAGCAACAAATTCCAGTAGAGACTCATCCATGGCTAATTCTTTAGCAATACGCGCGGTAAACTGAAATAACTCATAATGACGTAAAAGTGATTCATTTTGCTCAGTATCCAAAAAAACATTATTTAAGGATAGCATTGGAATCTGGTGTGGACATTGATTAAATTCACTCAACACAGCGCCTCCAATGCGCTGAGTTGGGCTATTATTTTGTTTGTATTGAGGATAGCTAGTCTCTAATTCCAACAAACGTCTAAATAGACGATCATACTCCTCATCAGTTATTATTGGCGCATCACAGCTGTGATACAAATAATTATGATGATTTAGCTCTTTTGTAAGAGCAATAATTTCCTGCTCATGCTCATTGACTGGTGAAAATAAATCTAACATACTACCTCAATCAATAATATTTAATTTTTGTGCTAACTCATGTAATGCAACAATCATTCGCGCAGGTACATCGCCTATTTGAGTCAAAATATCCTCAACTGCGAGAATTAGCTGCTCTGCTTCATCTTTAGACATAACAAATTTACGCAGCTCGTTCAATGCATTATCCTCATCTTGCCACACAACCGTTACCTGAGAGCTAATAACGTGTCTTAATTCATCGTCACTCATCTGCGGATAATTATTTTTAGCCCAGTTGATTAATATTGCAGCATTGGATGCTTTTATCTCACGACGACCAACCAACAGCAACGCAACAACACGAAAGATCGCACCTAACCGTGAAGTAACTGGCATTTTTTGTAAAGTCTCGGCTGTATAATTTGCCATTAATTTATCACGTTCAAGCTGAGTTAGGCTTGGCGTATAACGTGGAACACCAGTATAAGTATTCCAATATTTCTGCACGGCCGGATTACCCCATAAATCAAAAAATACTTGTTCCATCAAGTTATCACGTAGATCTTGCAAATTATGCAAATAGCTGACAATAAATTTAGCCTGGGTATCCTGCCAAATCAGCCATTGATTATCTTCTGCTACTGGTTTCCGATCTTTTTTAACCTGTTCAGCCAACGTAGCAAAGATCTTCATGGCTGGATTATATTTTTCAGAAAACAGCCAATAACTCCAACGTAAAGGTTGCATGTCTTTTGCCATTCGTGCAACTAGTGGATTATGATCCATCCTAAATAATGGATGGATAAAGCTTTCATAAAAACCATTTAATGCCTGAGAACATTTATCAACAGTAGCAAAAGCCCGATCGTCTTCTTCACTATTATAGCCAAGAGCCTTTATATCCTCGATAGTTCGTGCAACATATCGAGCATGCAATGGCGTACCATCTTCAGCACCTTCCGGAGTTTCCAAAACTAGCTCATATAATCCAGGCGGTAGTAGATCAATTGTGTCCATATTTTCAACAAAAAGTTGATTTTCACGCTTTGCGACCTTACTACCTGTAAAAAGTGCCAAATGCCCGACTTTATGATTGAGACAATAGATAATAGTTTTACCGCGAGCAATAATTTCATCAACATCCTGATATAAATCAGCAATCCATCCAGCTGACTGTGCAGGAGGACTAATATTATCACCATCAGAAATAAAAGTTACAATCGGAGAGCTGATTTCACGCGGATCTAGCTTAATTCCATCACTAGTTGTTAGCATTCCAGTTGTTAATTGATTGCCTACAAAGAATTTATCTACAATCCATTTAATTTCACTGCGATTTAATTCACCAAATGACCCTAGCCACCGCTCAAACTGTAAAAATCTTTCACTAGCTTGATCTATATTAGCGAACAAATCATACTGCTTGCCCCATAAAAAATTATCAAAATTTAAAACATTGAAATTCATTACCAGATTAGTACCATCAAATCGTCCGCCACCAATATCGCCAAGTAGAGATACCAGCCATGACCCGCCAAGCATTCCCCCTATATAGCGCATCGGATTACGCCCACGTTCACCATTCCAATATGATAATGGTGAACCAGCAATTAATACTGGTCCAAATAGTTCTGGCTCTTGCATGGCACTAAACATAGTTAGATATCCAGCAGCACAATTACCTATCGCACATAATTTAGGAGCATTTGGATGTAATCTGGCTACTTCCCGATAAAACTTGATTTGTCCACGAATAACGTCTTCATAGCTTTGTTCACCAATTGGCTCAGCATCAAAACCAATAAAATAAACTGGATGTCCATGTTTCAATGCTGCACCAATTTCACTATCCTTTTTAAATCCTGCTATCCCAGGACCACGACCAGCACGAGGATCTTGAACAACATACGGACGTTTATTCATATTGGTAGGATGATGTAGTGGAATTACCCGTGCCAACCAATAGTTAATCGGTGGCGTAAAATTAGCGCCATCAAGAATTTTTTCAATTGCAAAAGTCAATACGGTGCTGGAATTTTGACTAGTCATAGTAACCATGTCATTTCCACGGCGACGCATTACATCCATGAATAAGATACTACGCTGGCAAATATCCAGCCAATAATTAGAAAGCTCATTATTTATAGTGCTGTTATTCATACAATCTCCAAATAAAAAACCTCACCTTAAGGATGAGGAATTATCATTAAACAGGGTTTACGGCAAAACCCGTAAAATAAGCTCTGATCCGAGTTGAATATTTTGACGTTTGCAAGTATTGATATAATTGGTAACCTGTTTTTCAAGTGCCATGAAATCTTTTTCTGCCATAACTAATTTATTGGTAGTAAGTAATCTTGACTCAAAATATTGCATATAGTTTTCGGCAAAATCAAAGATTTTATCAATCGTATCCATTGGATTAGCATGATGATGTAATTTGGAATTAATTGAGAATGTCCGATAGTTACCCAATTCGTTGAGAGGTTTACCATTGTCATCACGAATATCAAAATAAACCTTGCCATCGATAACATATTCAAAAATACCATTATTACTTCTAAAACCATTACTCATAAAATACTTACTTAGATGACGAAACTCAACAACATCTTTATTTAGCATATACAGCCCTAATTCAAGTTCACTATTTGCAACTTGTTTAAGTTGTTGTTGAATCTTACGTAATTCTAATTCAGAATCAGTCTGACGAATATGTCCTTCATGATGTAGAGCAAATTTAGCAAGCTCATTAAAGATATTGATTAACTGCAATTCTGACATTACGCCTTCAGAATCAACTAGATCAACGACTAAACGAACCCCGATTGCAGCATATTTTTTACCACGCTCAAATAAACCCCACTGTAAATTTTTCTCTAATACATAATAGCTTGCGTTTTTGGCAGTAAACTGACTAATATCTGGTAGTACTTTAATTTTTGCTATATTTTCAAAACAAATATCAACTACGTGATCCAAGTTTAAACTAACTTTGTCAACAAAAGGAAACTCCACCTGATCAAATTTATCAAAAATAGCATTTTGTTGAATATTATCAGTAGATGGAGTGTCGAGTAATGGATCAAAATTAATTTCTTTTTGTTCAAGCTTGGTTTCAATCTGTTTTAACTCTAGATCTTTATGCGAAGTTTCAAAACTACTGCGTTTACTCTCTACCTGCTTTTCAAAAACAACTCCTTGAGTATCGTTTAAAGCATCACCAGTTGCTTGATTGAAATTATTTTCAATCATTTTTTTGAATTTATTTTCCTGATAAATATAATATCCAATAATTATCAAGACAATACACGCGACAACACCAATAATTGCAATTTGAATCTGATTCATTAATTGTTACCCTCTATAATAGTTCGAATTAGGCGAAATAACTTGGTAAAATTACGGTTTTGCTGAAGTTCTCGCTCTTTGCGGACAGCTCGCAGCAAACTTCTTAATTCACTGATATCAAAGTTAGAATATGTAGCACTAAAACGATCGAGAGCTTCATCGCCAGAACTAAGCAGATCATCACGCCATTTTTCAGCCAAATGAAAAACCTGGGTTGATTTAATATCATCACCATTGAGATACTCCAGCCGACTCTTAATTGCTTCTGCATCAACCTGACGCATTAACTTGCCAATATATTGATATTGGCGACGGATTGCTCCATTGGCTGTAATTTTTTGAGCCATCTTGATTGCTTCGAATAAGCTCGCGGGTAGATCAAGTTTTATCAGCTTTTCTTTAGAGGTCTTAACTAATTCTATCCCCAAATCCTGAAGCGCTTCTACTTGTTCTTTACGTTTGGTACGACTAAGGATTACTTCTTCTTCATTATCACTATGCAGGTTATTATTCATTGTTTAATTTTTTATCACTTAAATATATAGTATTAGGCATAATCTTACTATATTTTAGCAGATGATTATGAGTTAAAATATCCACCTGTACCAAATTTCACGTGAAAGAATGTTATGACCAAGCTAGATTTCCTCTATACACAACCCCAATTAAACGAGATTGCCAACGAAATAATTCATCAAGCTCAGCAAGAAGGAGCATCCGATGCCCAAGTTGAGCTCAGCGAAAGCATTTCTACTGATATTGAAGTTTTAAATCAAGAAATCGGGAATTTTGAAACCAGCCATGAGAATCAATTACTTCTCACTGTTTATATGGGACATAAAAAAGGTCACATTGGAATTAGTAGTATTAAACTAGAAAATAGTCGTGAGATCATTAGGCAAG
Organism: uncultured Neisseria sp.; assembly: GCA_964367915.1. GTDB lineage: Bacteria > Pseudomonadota > Gammaproteobacteria > Burkholderiales > UBA11063 > Aquella. The sequence goes on along the minus strand of CAYIZV010000026.1, from coordinate 27,984 downwards.
CATTAGATATAGCTAAATATACTGAAGAAGATAACGCTAATGGTCTACTCGAAAAAGAATATATTGTAACTTCGCTACATGATGATTTACAGCTTTATGCTCCATATCCAGTTAATAATGGTGAACTAATCACACAAACCAAAGAACTTGAACAAATAGCTTTAGACATGGAACCACTGATTAGCGCATCTGATGGCGCATCAACTACACTCACCCGCTACAATTTTGTAACTGCCAATTCTCACGGTCTAAATCATGGCTATCAAACTTCACGTTACTCTAAATCGCTTAGTTTAATTGGTAAAAACACACAAGGAATGCAAACTGATTATTGGTATAGTTCTAACCGTATTTTTACAAATTTGAGCGCCAATAATGAACTGGCAAAAAGTACTGTCAGTCGCGTAAAAAGACGTTTAAATAGTGGTAGTTATACAGCAGGGAAACCAGCCGTGATTTTTGAAAGCACTATAGCCAAGTCAATAATCGGCAGTTTAATTGGTGCGCTAAGTGGCGGAAGCCTCTACCGTCGGCTAAGTTTTTTAAATGATAGTCTTGGACAGCAGATTTTACCAAGCTGGTTTAACATGTATGAAGACCCATTTGTAATCAATGGACTTGCCAGCTGTTATTTTGATAACGAAGGTAGTACTGTCGCCCGAAGAACCGTGATTGAATCTGGTAAAGTACTGGGTTATTTTTTATCCAGTTATACGGCTCGCAAAATGAATATGCGTTCAACAGGGAATGCGGGAGGAAGCCATAATATCTACGTCACGCCCAATCATCAGGGTAATTTGGAATCTCTTGCGCGTGAAATGCAGAATGGTTTGATTGTCATTGAAACGATCGGTCATGGCTTAAACATGGTAACTGGCGATTATTCTGTGGGTGCTTCAGCTTTAGTCGTAATCAATGGTGAAATCAGCCATTTTACTGACAACTTAACTATTGCCGGGAATATGCGCGAAATTTTTCAACAGATTGCTTTGATTAGCGATGATACAGAATTTAGCTCGGTAAATTGTGGCGCTATGTTAATTAATCCTGGCGTTATTCAAGTGAGCGTTAAATAAAAGATATTTATCACTCCCTAAAATTTACTCTGGTTAGTGTGCGCTGCAGCATCCAAAGGCATACTAAAACCTTAGGTTTTTGCTATACTATCAACCTATAAACGAGAGTCGGTCTTGTGTTGTTTGGCTGTATTTCAACGAGTTTTAATGTCCGTTACTAAACATACAAACTAAGGACCAGCAATAATTTCAGGTTAAACACAATTTATGTAAAGAGTGAGAGATATGTCCAATATTCAATCCGTTTCATCACAGCAAAAAATGTTTCCGGTAAACCCTGATTTTGCCGCGCAGGCTAATATTCGTAGCGAGCAGCAATATCGCAACATGATTGAACAAGCAGAATCTGACTATGAAGGTTATTGGGGGGATCTAGCGCGTCAATACATTGATTGGAATACCCCATTTAGCACAGTATTAAATCAAACTAACGCACCATTTTACAAATGGTTTGAGGAAGGAACGCTTAATGTCTCCTACAATTGTTTAGATCGTCATCTCTTAACTCACCCGCATAAAACTGCAATTATTTTTGAATCTGATTCTGGGCATGTTGAAACTGTAACCTATAAAGAACTTCACAACAAAGTTTGTCGTTTTGCCAATGGTTTAAAATCTCTTGGAGTAAAAAAAGGCGATCGCGTAGTAATTTATATGCCAAATAGCATTGAAGCCGTCGTTGCTATGCAGTCATGCGCTCGAATTGGTGCAATACATTCTGTTGTATTTGGTGGATTCTCAGCTAAAGCAATTCATGAACGGATTCACGATGCACAAGCTAAAATTTTAATTACCGCCGATGCTCAAAAACGGGGCGGAAAAATATTCCCACTTAAAGACGATGTTAATCAAGCGCTCAAATTATCTGAAGACACTTCAATAGAAAAAGTTATCGTGCATAAACGTACAGGCGAAGAACATAATTGGGTTGAAGGACGTGATATTTGGTGGCATGATGTAATTCGCAACCAATCAGACTCATGTGAACCTGAATGGGTTGATTCCGAGCACCCATTATTTATTTTATATACTTCTGGCTCTACAGGTACTCCTAAAGGTGTTCAACATGCTAGCGGTGGATATTTGCTGGGTGCTATTACAACTATGCGCTGGGTTTTTGATATTAAACCAAGTGATATTTTTTGGTCAACCGCGGATGTCGGTTGGATTACTGGTCATACCTATCTCTGCTATGGTCCTCTAGCTGTTGGAACTACCCAAATTATTTTTGAAGGTGTTCCTACTTATCCCTATGCAGATCGATTCTGGCGTATGATACAAGAACATAAAGTAAATATTTTCTATACAGCACCAACTGCAATTCGAGCCCTCATCAAAGCCGGTGGTGATTTACCTAGAAATTATGATCTTAGTTCATTGCGCTTACTCGGGTCAGTTGGTGAACCAATTAACCCAGAGGCGTGGATGTGGTACTTCAATGAAATTGGTGGTGGGCGCTGTCCAATTGTTGATACTTGGTGGCAAACTGAAACAGGTTCAAATATTTTAGCACCTATGCCGGGCATTACTCCATTAATTCCTGGTTCTTGTACCCGTTCAATCCCGGGGATCTTTGTTGATATTATTGATGAAAATGGACATAGTGTTAACGATAATGGTGGCGGATACTTAGTAATTAAAAAACCATTCCCATCTCAAATCAGAACAATTTGGAATAATCCAGAGCGTTTTATTAAGTCATACTATCCAGAAGATATTGGTGAAGGTAAATATTATATTGCTGGTGATTCAGCGCATCGTGATGAAAATGGTTATTATCATATACTAGGTCGAATTGATGATGTGTTAAATGTGTCGGGACATCGCTTGGGAACAATGGAAATTGAATCAGCATTAGGTTCAAATCCTAAAGTTGCCGAGGCAGCCGTTGTCGGTCGTCCGCATGATATTAAAGGTGAATCAATTGTTGCATTTGTGGTGCCTAAAGGTGAACTACCACTGGGTGATGATAAAGCTCGGCTAATTGCTGAATTACGTGAGTGGGTAGGCAAGGAGATTGGAAACTTGGCTAAGCCCGATGAAATTCGTTTTGGAGAGAATTTACCCAAAACGCGTTCGGGAAAAATCATGCGTCGTATTTTACGTAGTCTGGCCAAAGGGGAAACAATCACTCAAGATATTTCAACCTTGGAAAATCCAGCTATACTTGAGCAACTCAAGTAATTTATGCCTCTATGCTCAACCAGATTGATCATACTGTGGCGTTGATTTACTCCTCACCTATGAGTAATAGGCTTCGTCGTTTACGCCTATCAGTATGTCCACACGCGTGTGTTCCAATCTGATTGAGATACGTAAAAAAAGAGTACAACTACTGTACTCTTTTTTTATTGCTTATCAATTAATAACTACTGCCAGCCAAACTTCCGTACATAAATCCCTTTTAGCGACTGAGTAAGTACCATATAACCAGCTACTGCAACGATTAAAAATACGAAATATCCTACTGGTAGCGCTTGCATTCCAACCATATGAGCCAATGGCGACATTGGTAAAATTATTCCGATTGCTACCGCACAGCTGGTCATTACCACCATAGGCCATGCCGCCACACTTTGGATAAATGGAATCTTACGCGTTCTAATCATATGCACAATGAGTGTCTGTGTCAAAAGCCCTTCGACAAACCAGCCACTTTGGAATAATGTTTGATGCTCAGCGCTATTGGCACCAAAGACATGCCACATTACAAAGAAGGTAAGCACATCAAAGATAGAGCTGATAGGACCAAAGAAAATCATAAATCTACGCAAATCTGCAGGATCCCAACGCTGAGGTTTTTCGACAAACTCAGCATCAACGTTATCAAACGGAATTACCGTCTGCGAGATATCATAAATCAGATTTTGCAAGAGTAGCTGTACAGGTAACATCGGTAAAAATGGAATAAACGCCGAGGCAATCAACACTGAGAACACATTACCAAAATTGGAACTTGCCGTCATTTTAATGTATTTAAGCATATTGGCAAAGGTCTTACGCCCCTCTTCAACCCCCTGCTCCAGCACCATTAGGCTCTTCTCAAGCAATATAATATCCGCAGCTTCTTTGGAAATATCAACCGCAGTATCAACTGAAATCCCGATATCAGCAGCTCTAAGCGCTGGTGCATCATTAATCCCATCGCCCATGAAACCAACTACGTGTCCACCAGCTCTTAAAAGCTCAACAATCCGCTCTTTATGTGCAGGAGTTAGTTTGGCAAATACTGTTGTGTTTTTAGCGATTATCGTTAGTTCTTCATCTGATAATTTATCAACTTCAGAACCAAGTAGTAATCCTTCAACATTCAGTCCAACCTCACGGCAAACTTTAGCTGTTACCAAATCATTATCACCAGTCAATATCTTAACTTCAATTCCTAATTTATTTAATGCTTCGATTGCTGGACGAGTAGTTTCTTTTGGCGGATCCAAAAAGGCAACATAGCCAACCAAAATCATTTCCTGTTCATCTTCAACACTATAGCTTGCCTTAGGAACAGGATAATTTTTTTTGGCAACAGCCACCACGCGTAGCCCATCTGAATTTAACTCAGCCGTGACAGACCGAAGCTTTTCCAATAATTCATCAGTTAACGGCATAACTTGATTATCGTGAGCCGCATATTTACAGCTCTTCATCATTTCCTCAACCGCGCCCTTACAGATTAGAACTTGTTCACCTGCGGAATCAGCAACTACTACCGACATTCTACGCCGCTGGAAATCAAAAGGAACTTCATCAACTTTAGTATATTTCTTGATGAGTAATGGAATATCACCAAAATTTCCACGCTCCAATACCGCAACATCCAGTAAATTTTTTAGACCTGTTTGATAATAACTATTTAAATATGCATATTCTAATACATCGTCATAATCATTACCAAATATGTCAGTATGTTTTTCTAAACAAATCTTATCTTGCGTTAAAGTTCCGGTTTTATCAGTACACAAAATGTCCATTGCACCAAAATTTTGAATCGCATCTAGACGCTTAACGATCACCTTGCGTCGTGACATCGCAACTGCACCTTTGGCAAGCGTCGAAGTAACAATCATCGGCAGCATTTCAGGGGTTAACCCAACCGCAACTGACAAAGCAAATAATGCTGCATCACGCCATGCATGAGTACTAATGCCATTGATAATAAATACAATTGGTGACATAATTAACATAAAATAAATCAGCAACCAACTAACCCGATTAACCCCTTTTTGGAACGATGTCTCAACTACATTCTGCGCAACTACTTTATCAGCCAAAGCACCAAAAAATGTATTTTTCCCAGTCGAAACAACGACCGCCAATGCTGATCCGCTAACAATATTTGACCCCATAAAGCCAATATTTTCAAGTTCCAAGGCCTCATTAACATCAGCTTTAGATTGTTTAGTAAATTTCTCAACAGGTAGTGATTCACCAGTCAGTGCTGCTTGTGATACAAATAAATCCTTAGCAGTTAACATCCGTACATCCGCGGGGATCATATCCCCAGCCGATAAAGTAATCATATCACCTGGTACAAGACTGCGTATAGTAACTTCATGACGATTTGCCATTTGCATTGGATTTGTACCAATAATCTGCTTTTCGAGTTCGGCAATTTGTTCATCATCTTCATCATCTTCATCATCCTGACGAATAACTGTTGCGGTAGTACTTACCATCGCTTTTAATTTATCCGCAGCATTATTTGAACGGCGCTCCTGAACAAAACGTAATACCGTTGAAATAACTACCATACCACCAATTACAACCGTACCTTTCATATCATCGGTAAAGAATGATACTAATGCTAAAATAGTCAACAGAAGATTGAATGGATTTTTATAACTGAGCCATAAATGTTTATACCAGCTAAGTTCCTCATGTTTATCAATTTCATTATAACCAAAGCGGGAAATTTTTTCTTCAACCTCGCGCGGGGTTAATCCATCTAAATCAGAACCGAGGGTTAGCAGTGATTCAGCATTAGAAAGATAAGCATGATGAATTAAATTTGCGGTAATTGTCCGTGGAGCATTACTTCCATTAAAATCATAATTTTCATCAAGAAGATTTGCATCTCCAGTAAACTGGCTGCGCCGAGTAAAGCGATTATCAAAAAATGATAGTATTCGCGTTTTAAATGTATTTACAAGCTTCATATACGCTCCTGCATTAGAATTTCACTTTATGCAAATTAGTTTGTTTTTCTAATTTGTTAACTACACAAATTTGTGTTACGCTTCTAAAATAACCCAAAAATCTTACGACGCCGAGGCTTTGGTTGCGCTTTTATGGCATCGGACTGATTAGTGGGTTGTTGCTGGGGAGGTATAGTTTGTTGAGGTAAAATCGTTTGAGGAGGAACTGCAGGTGATGCAATTTGTGGTGAAGGCTGAACCGGCTTAGCTGGCGCAGCTTGTGGAGCAGAACTTTCTAATTTTTGTTTAAGTTCCATATTTTCTTTAAGTAAGTTTTTTAGCTCATTCGCGGCTAACAAGGTATTATATTTCTTTTCCCATTGCATTGCCTGATGAGTTAATTGACGAATCTCCTGTTTATATTTATCCACTTCTGAATTATCTAATTTTTGCTCTAACAGCAAAGTTGTATTATCAAATTTACCACGTAACCAGTCATATTCTTCACTATGCTTTTCAAGTTGACGCTGTAAATTTGCTACCTGATATTCCAGATTTTCTATTTTCATCTGCTTTAGTTGATTATCTATGACAATATCAGTATGTGATTTATTTTTTTCTATTTTAGCGTTAGGAAACACCCGCAAAAACTCCGACATTTCGATAGTTTTTTCCCCATCTTCAACTTTAACACTAATAATTCCACCATTTAGGTATTTTTCATTGAAAATAGTACTTGGGATACCTGATAACTCAGTAGCTTCTTCTATCGACAAATAATTAGTCATTCTAACTCACCTCAACACATCATCAAAACACAAAAATCATACAGTAAAACAGCCCATACTCAAACTGATTCGAAATACTGGCAGGCTACAAGCAATGAAGCCTACAGCGAGTGAGCGAGGAGCCTAGTAACGCCCCAGCATGATGAATCTAATTGAGTATATCGCGGTGCAATTACACAGGATTGTATTACAACGCCATAAACTCAGGGTAAATATTTAACTGATTAACAAAAAATCACGCATATAACACCATTATTGAATGTGATTTCAATGGTGGAATATGCCCATTTTCTACTACTGCCAACGGATCAACTCCGGCACGTTCATGATTAACCACAACGTTCCACACACCGCTTTCCGATGCAGGTAATGAGTCATTAACATTATAGTTATCAATCGAAGTTGCATTGTAAATCACAATAATGGTTTTCCACGCATCACCATTGGCATGATTACGATACAGCGTGTAAATTACACCAGATTTCTCATTATTATGCAATGCATTTACTGTCATGGATTCATCAATATCGTGACGGTTAGTCATTCTAAATGCAGGGTGCTTACGCCTTAACTCAATTAGACCGCGCACGTAGTCAAACACAGGCTTGAATTTTGCCTTATCTTGCCAATGAAACGCGTTAACATCATCACCACTACGGTAACTATTATGATCACCATTTTTAGTACGCAGAATCTCTACTCCACCTTGCATAAATGGGATTCCCTGTGCCGTTAGGATTATCCCCAACGCCAGCATATTTTGCCGCACCAGTTTGGAATCAAATGGATTATCAGGAATATTCCTGCGATATTCACCAACAAGCGTTTCTGGATACTGACTTTTTTCTATATGATCCCATAAGGTATAATTATCATGAGCATCAACATAATTAATTGTTTCGCGTGGTTTTGAAGTCAGCGTATTAATTGAACCTTTGACTCCTTCAATTACTCCCCAACCTAAAAGCGAATTATGCTGATCACCATTAACAAAGCCTTTCGCCGGAGAGTTATTGCCACGAAGAACATCCCGAAAAGCATCATTAAAGATGGCAAATTCCTGATCGCGCTGTGCTCCACGGTGAGTACCATTTACTAATGGTGTATCGCCACCACGCCATGGTTCACCATAAACAATAATTGATGGGTCAATTTCACCAGCCAGATTGGCAATTAATTTCATGGTATTCAGATCCATCAACTCCATCAAATCCAGACGCAAACCATCAATCTGATAATGTATCAACCAATGACGAATTGAATCTAAAATAAACTTGCCAACCATTGGACGTTCAGTTGCTAATTCATTACCACAGCCAGAACCATTGGTAAAACGCCCCAAACTATCACTACGGAAATAATACCCCGGCACAATATTATCAAGATTAGATGTATCAGACATATGGTTGTACACCATATCCATTACCACACGGATTCCACGCTTATGAAACTCCATAATCATGGTTCGCGTTTCAATAATTCGTAACAGAGGATCATAAGGGTCAACTGAATAACTACCATCTGGTGCATTATAATTTTTAGGGTCATAACCCCAATTGCGGTTATGCGGATCATCCAATCTAGTTTCATCAACTGTCGCAAAATCAAAAAATGGTAAGATATGAACGTGGGTAATACCTAATTCGACCAGGCTATCAATGCCAGTTGTAAATTTATTACCACTTATATCTTGATAAAAACTACCGGCTTCAACAGCGCCAACATACTTACCGCGTGCAGACCGACTGATTCCTCCTGATTCATGAATTGTAAAGTCACGTAAATGCAACTCATAAATCACCGCGTCTTCTTTATTTACTTGCAAAGGTCTAGGTGTGTTTTCCCAACCTTTGGGATACATCGCTGAGGTACAAATATCGGCAAGCACACCTTTATCACCATTTAAGCCAATAACCGCTGCGTACGGATCTACCGCATAAGTAATTTTGGTATATTGTTCACCATCGCGGTCAATCTCATTAAAATATAGTCGATAAAGATAATATTTATTTTCGTGGTGCTTACGGAACATAGTTAAACTATGCACGCCACTGGATTCATCAACATGCATAATTAATGCACTATGCGGATTATCAACCGCATCATTCCATGCATCATAGACTAAGAGTTCAACGCGAAGTGCTGTGGGTGCCCAAAGTTTAGCAGAAATAGTTTCATCATTAAATGTAATTCCCAGATCATTTGCATTGTAGACAAAACTATTGAGATAATTACGCATTTGAACTTTGTATGGCAAAAATCTGGTATTGGAGCGAATTTCAACCAAATCATTAGGTTTGATATTGTCCGGTAAATTCGTAAATACCACCTGACGTTTTTCATCTTTAATCAAGGTATTGACATTATTTTGCCGCTCAGCGTTAATATATAAGTAAAATTCAGTACCAATCAACGGTTCGTGTGATAAATATGCGCTAATTTTATTGCGTTCATCCATTACAGCATAATCAACCCGAGGATTAGTTTTGGCAACTACTGTACGTAAATCAGTATATAATTTGTCATCACCGCTGATAATATAACAATTACGTAAATTAGCAGGTATCTCAAAAGATAATGTTTGCTTTGACCAGTCATTGTGCCAATCACTACCCCATGTTTTTTTACGTGCAATAACATGGCGGTCTTGAACAAAAGCAACTTTACCAAAATCATCTTCAGCAGTAAAGTTTTCCTCATGCCCAACACCAGCAGAATCGTATGCCCATAGATTCCAGATAAAATCATTTCCACTATAATGTTTATTTAACTTGATAAAATGAACCATCGTCCCCGGCACATGATTATTTTCTACTATCTGATAACGGCGGCTGGCGCTCAGATCATCTGCCTGATAATAAGCTTCAATCAATATTTCATCAATATCATCAACGCCATCAGCAACCAGTAAACTATCGTTATTTAAAATGATTCCTGCATGTTTGGGAAATACACTCCACTTGACATCCACCACTTCGTTACAATCATGAATAGAAGATTTTATCGCAACCAAATCTAATCCAATACCGCGAGTAACTACGTTTTCCGAAGATTTGATCTGTAAACCGCCGTCAAATTGATGCCAAATAAATTTAAAGTGTTCTGGGCGATCTTTTTCTGCAGACGTAGTAAGCTCATTGCCATCCATATCAACCAAAAGAAAACTATACTCGACAACTCCATCAGGCATACCTTCAATAAAAAGAAAATCTTTTATCATCTTGAGTCGCCCATCATTAGGGTCAGGCTTCCAAATTAACTTATAATTTTCGTCTTTTTTCCAGTCGTTGAAATCCCCGATCACATACGCACATAAAAATCCTTCAAAATTAGCCTTAATCCGGATACTGTTTGATTCTGGACTGATTTTTATCGTATACTCTGCTTTAATTTCCAGATATTGCCCAAGGCTATTTTTTGCCCACATCGTCATTACTTACCTTTTCCCTCGTTAGTTTATGAATGAATAATTAAATTTTTTTGAGAATTAATGCTGCCATTGGCGGAATTTTCACTTTAATTGAGTGCTCTAAATCTTTAAACCCGATATTAGTGCTGACTAAATCTTCGCTGTGTATCTGACCAGAACCACCATATGCAAGATTATCACTATTAAATATTTCGCGATAAGTGCCAGCATGAGGTACACCAATTACGTAGTCATGATAGACCATCGGTGTAAAATTACAGATAATAACCAGCGTATCTTCCGGATTCTCGGCATTACGGACAAATGACAATACGCTTTGTTGATCATTATCCGCATCAATCCAGCGAAAACCACGATGGTCATAGTCTAAAACCCAAAGTGCAGGCTCAGATTTATAGAGTTTGTTTAATTCACGGAAAAAATGTTGCGTTTCACGATGTGTATGATACTCATCAAGAACGTGCCATTGCAATTGCTCATATTCACGCCACTCGACAAACTGCCCAAATTCAGTACCCATAAATAATAATTTTTTGCCCGGATGACCAATCATAAATGTTGAATACAAGCGCAAACCTGCATATTTATTCCACAAATCACCCCACATTTTGTCAATCAAGGCTTTTTTGCCATGCACCACTTCATCGTGCGAAATCGGTAAAACGAATTTTTCTGAATAATGATAGATCATCGCAAAATTAATCAGATTATGGTGATATTTACGATAAACCGGATCTAGCTCGACATAACGCAAAGTATCGTTCATCCAGCCCATATTCCATTTAAAGTCAAAGCCTAAACCACCGTATTCTACTGGCGTAGTTATTTGCGGCCACGCTGAAGATTCTTCGGCAATCGTAATAACTCCAGGACACTCATGTTTAATCGCATAATTGAACTCTTTAAGAAAGTTAATTCCCTCAAGGTTTTCATTGCTGCCAAAATAATTTGGATGCCACTCACCATCATTACGACCATAACTTAGATATAAAATATTTGATACTGCATCAACTCGTAAACCATCAAAATGAAATTCTTCAATCCAATAAATTGCATTGGAAATCAAAAAACAACGAACTTCATTTCGCCCTAAATCAAAATTATGTGTTCCCCACCCTTTATTGTCCGTTTTCCAAAAGAAAGGATATTCATAGGTTGCACCACCGTCAAAGTTTACCAACCCATGTTCATCTTTACAAAAATGCCCGGGTACCCAATCTAAAAGTACACCAATATTAAACCCGTGCAGACGATCAATAAGTTTTTTCAAACCACGCAAATCGCCGTGGCGACTGGTAACTGAATAATATCCTGTGGTTTGATAGCCCCATGACGCATCAAGGGGGTGTTCACTGAGTGGCATCAATTCAACATGCGTAAAATTCATATCACGCACATATTCAGGTAATATTTCACTAAGTTCATCATAAGTCATGAAATTACCATCTTTAGTTTTCCAAGATGCCAGATGTAACTCATAAGTATTCATTGCGCTATTAAAATGATTGCGCTTGGAACGCTCTTCAAGCCAAGATGCATCGTTCCAGCTATATTCGGTCTCTAGATTAATCACCGAGGCTGTTTTTGGGCGCAACTCAGATGTTATTGCATAAGGATCAGACTTATAAACTGTATTGTTCATAGCACCGTTGGTTATAGCAAATTTATATGGCATTCCACTACGTAGCCCCGGTACAAAAACACTCCACAAACCGCCATGACTTAAGCGTTTTAAAGCATAGCGATCATCAGGTTGCCAATAACTAAAATCACCGACTAGAACAATTTTACTTGCATTAGGAGCCCAAGTCGTAAATCGAACACCTGCTTCACCATTTTCTTCGGCCGCATGTGCTCCCAAAAACCTGTAGGCATGGTGGTGTTTACCCTCATGGAACAAATATTCATCCAATTCACTTAATTCTTGAAACATGTTCTAAACTCCTACACTAGAAAATTATTTACAATGCAAATTAATCGTAATTTATATACAGCAAACCATACCCACGCTCTATAACCACGCCTATCATACTGTTATATTTAAACATAAAGAAAAGCAACAATAACAACACAACATAGCCACAAAAGCATATGACAAAACGCCTATTATTCTATCATAGTTAAGAGGTTTAAGGCATACTCTGAAGTAAGATTTATAAATCACTCCTAAGCAATTGATACTCAGCTATAATGGCTACTGAACCAACAAAGTAATCGGTGTTAGGACTATGCAAGAATTAAATCCAAAGCTAAAATCATTAATTGATACTTTTTTTGTTTCATTTAATGGACAAAATGTATTTTGCCAAGTAAATGATGACCAATGTAGGTATGTGTTTCATAATGATTATTTTGATACTCAAGATATCATAATTAATCATAAAAAAGCTTTAGGTAGGACTATTTTAGAGTTTCTTAATGAGCTTAAGCATCACTATCATGATGATTATCTAGTTGAATATAGCAGTCTTTACATGAATGTGATGCAGAATCGACAACGTAAAAGCTTTTTTGCTTACTCGTGTAATAATGACAAACAAGAATTTATTCGCTTGGTTAATGTTTTCCCCCTGATTGCTGCAGATGGTGAACTACTCGGTACTTATACCCTTTCATGGTTTGCCAACCCGCTAAACTTTCTGAATTACTTTCAAAATAATTTCTGCACACCGCGTGGAAAATTACCACCATCAGAGAAAGATTTTCAGCCATTACAATTGAGCAAACGTGAACATCAGATTTTATTTTTACTGCTGTATAATTTTTCACAGTATGAAATTGCTGATTTCCTGCATATTGCACGAGGAACTGTACAAAAAACAATGAATGAAAAGCTTTGCAGCAAATTAAATATCAATCCTCCCAACATTGCAGAGTTGTTAGATTCAGCACGCAAAATTGGATTACAGTATTATTTCCCGCCAAGCCTGCTGGGTTATCGGATTGTTGAACTCTATAATGATGAAACTTTCTTACGTTGTTTAGCACATAAAATTACCAAGTCCGGGTAATATCCATTTTGGAAGGTTAATATTTTCAGTTGAATAACCTATAATAGCGCTAAGATATTTTAGAATATAGGTGGATCATGTCATATCAACTAACTAATAAAATTAACCAAGGTTCTGCAAATAAAAAATTTAATCTGGCATTATTTGTTTGGTTTGCACTAGGAATAACTTTACTTGGAGTTTCATCAACGGATATTTACGTTTCATCGTTACCCCAAATGGCAAAGGATTTTAACGCATCTCCCAATTTAGTAAATCTAACCATTTCATTTTATACACTGGCAATGGCAATATCAGTGCTATTTACCGGAATTTTAAGTAATCGCTTTGGACGGAAAAAAACCATACTAAGCGGAATACTGGCTTTTACTCTAGCTTCATTTCTGATAGGTGCATCAAATTCCATTTATATGGTAATCTTTTTTCGAATTATTCAAGCAATCGGTTGTGGTTTTATTGCAATCGTGCCACGTCTGGTATTAAAAGATACTATGAACGCTAAAGAACAGGTTCATGCAACTGGAATTTTAACCATGGGTATCGTCTTATCTCCAGCAGTAGCGCCGAGTATTGGAGCGGTATTAGCAGAATACTGGGGCTGGAGAAGTTGTTTTGATCTAAGTGGAGTTGGTGGCATAATCATGCTAATCATTGGCTATTTTATCATTCGGGAAACTAATACCACTCCAGTTAAACAACTTAAATCACTCCTACATTATAGCAAAGACTATTTTAGCCTGCTTAAGGATCAGGTCTGTGTTTATATCACTGTTTTTAATGCTTTTACTTTTGCAATTTATTTTGTATTTATTGGAATCTCCAGCTATTTGTTTATTAATGCCTTGCAGATGACACCAATAATGTATTCATATTTATTTATCATCATTGCAATGGGTTATTTTGCGGGTAACTCACTAATGATGATACTAAACAAACATCATTTTAGTCCAATCAAAATTATGAGTATTGGTATTTACACTAGTCTGATTGGCTTAATTATCCTAATCAGTAGTATTGCATTTACTAATAAATTAGCAATTATTATTAGTGTTACAAGCGGTGTAATTATAATGCGAGCAGCATCAGCGTTGATTATTGCCCCAGCACAAGTCAAAATATTAGAGCATTTTAAAGAACGTGGAGCTTTAGCATTAGGCATGTCATCCGCAATGCAGTTTGCTTGTGCCAGTATCGCCATCAGCCTAGTTGCTTTGTTTCATAATAGTGCACTTTACGGGTTGATTGGTGTCAGCATAATGTTTTTTGTACCAACGCTTATTCTTATGCGAAAATTACGCCTGTTATTTACTTAATGAAACCATATGCTCCCAACGAATTGGAACAAAAAATGAAAATCTGGAATAAGCTAACCCTATCATTATTGATTTCAGCAACAACTATACCGGTAGCGCTGGCTACAGATGCAAAAAAGAATACCACTGACTATCAATCCAAATTTGCTCAGCTGGAATCAAGTGCTAATGGTCGCTTAGGTATTATGGCAATCAATACGACTGATAACCAACAACTTGAGTATCGCCAGAACGAACTGTTTCCCTTTTGTAGCACTGGTAAAGTAATGGTTGTCGGTGCTATTTTAAAAGCCAGCGAAAGTAATCCGCAATTAATGCAACGTCAGATTCATTATAGCAAACAAGACACCGAGAGCAGTGGCTATGCGCCAATCACTGGACAACATATTGTAGATGGAATGAGTGTTAGTGGTTTATCTCAAGCAGCAATTGCTTATAGCGATAACGGGGCGATGAATCAGTTACTCCATTTGCTTGGTGGAACGCAGGCAGTAACCTCTTATGCCAGAAGCATTGATGACAATAAATTTAATCTCGTCCGCACAGAGCCCCAACTAAATACGGCCATCCCCAATGATGTGCGAGATACCACAACTCCAGCAGCAATGGCATATAGTTTACAAAAACTAAGTTTAGGAACAGCGCTGAATCAAAAACAGCAGTTACAGTTGCAGGAATGGCTCAAAGCAAATACGACAGGAGATAAACGCATCCGCGCAGGCGTGCCAAAAGGTTGGATTGTAGGAGATAAAACTGGAACTGGCAGCTATGGTACCACTAATGATGTTGCTGTAATCTGGCCGCCACAAGCTAAGCCAATTATCCTAGTAGTTTATTTTACCCAAAATGAGAAAGACGCAGAACCTAATGATCAGGTAATTGCACAGGCAACTAAAATAGTAATTGATAAATTTACGTCACAGAATAAAAAATAAAGTAGCGCTTGCTACTTTATTTTAATAAATGGGCGTGAATCTGCTCGGTAACTTTAGTTACGGCAAGCAACATTTCTGAACTAATTTCTTCATGAGGCTTATAACGTTCGCCCTCTATCCCCCAAAATGTCACATGACTGATTTTGATACCCAATACCTCTGCCAAAGCCAAAGACGGAGAAACGCCAAGATTATGAGATGACAGCATCCCAGAGAAGCCAATAATCTCTTTAGCTTGCAAAATGTAGGTATTGCCAGTTTCTGCTAGATTAGTTTTTACCATATCTACCAGATGAATATGCTCATAGTCACGCCCCAACCAATCAAGAAGATTTAGCCCCGGTCGATCGTCAGCATCAATGATTAATTCACCTGCTTGGATTTTATCTTGTAATCCCTCGATGTGAGAAAGCTGGTCGGCAACTAGCCAACCAGCTTGATCATCGGCAAAAGGAGATCCTATTCCTAATACCAGTATCGTCATATTATTTACGCGTTACATTTAAAGTTAGGAAATGCGCAGAACATGAAATACATGGATCATAGTTACGGATAACCATTTCAGCATGAAGTTGAATTTCAGCATCAGGACGCTCTAAACCAAATTTTTCTAAGGCAATCCGTAGATCGGCTTCCATACACGGTAAATTTTGTGACGTTGGCGCAGAAATACGAATATGTTTAGCTAAACCAGCCGCATCAAATTCAAACTCATCAATTTGAATACCGCGTGGAGCTTCAACACCAAACCAAGCGGCACCAGCAGCAACTTTTTCAGGAGCACTTGGTGTATCAGTATAAGTATATGCTTCACACAATTGTAATGCACGCTCAAGAGCCCAGTAACCCTCAACCGCACGTGCGATCACAGAATGAAACATATTATTGCTTGGGAATTTAACCCCAGTTGCATTAGCCAAATCTTGAATATGTTTTGGTAAACGATCAAAATTCAAATTAATCCGCGGTAATGGACCAAGCAATAACGGATCACCTTCAACAGTTGTCGAATGTAAGGCTGTTGATTGCGGTGCGTGGAATTCACGGAAGTGTTGTTCCCAATCATTCACGTCAAATTCTTCACCACGTGAAGTAATTACACCACTTGCGATTACTGGATATTCAATCGGATGACGCAAACTCACTTGAATGAATGGAATTGTCGTATCCGGGAATTTTAAGGTTGAGACAAATTCAATCACACCTTTAGCATCTTCCAAAGCTGCTTTTAAGCGTGGCACAAAAGCTTTGACAGCTGATTCTTTTGGCGAATGCCAGAAACCACCTAATTTAACGCCATTTGGATGCACTGAACGTCCACCAAATAATTTCATTAAATCATTACCTAAATGTTGCAAGCGAACACCACGCACTACTTCATTTGGAAAATCCTTAGCCATTTCAATCCCTGAGCGATAACCCAAGAAATCTGGTGCAGCCAACAAATGTACATGTAAATAATGTGATTGAATCCATTGACCTAACATCATTAATAAACGAGCATCTTTAACCCATTGTGAAGTTTCTATACCGAATACTTTTTCCATCGCGCCAGCAGCGGCAGTTTGATATGCTAATGGGCAAATCCCACAAATCCGCGCAACCGCATCAATTACAGCATTAGGCTCACGCCCTTCAAGAAATTTCTCAAAGTAACGCGGAGGCTCATAAATACGTAATTCACATTTTTTAATTTTACCATTTTCGATTTCCAGATCAAGAGCACCCTCACCCTCAACCCGAGCCAAAATAGGAACTTCAATTTTAGTAGTTTTAGCTAAACTCATGAATTATTCTCCTTTGTAACCAGCATCTTGGCTGTTAATATACTGGAATTTATGCTTGATTTGTATTTCGCTTAAACCCATTTCTTTTAGTTTATCTGTCATGGCACCCATATTAGCATATTTAGACGCACCATAACAGCCATAACAACCACGTCCCAATGAAGGACATAGCGCTTCACAACCATTCGCAGTTACTGGACCTAGGCATGGCTCACCACGCGCAACAGTTACACACGTGATACCGGCGTGCTTACAAGAAGTACACACTGAATCAACGTTTTTCTCTGGCTCAACACCAAACAAAATTGAACGTACTGCGTGCAAAATTTGTGTACTGGTAATCGGACAACCAGGAATTTCAAAATCAACTGGCACATAGGCACTAATTGGTTTAGCAGTTGACAAATCTTCCTTAATAATCACATCAGTATCTTGTGGGTAAACACCGTGTTGCCATTCTAACAAACCTTTATCATCAGTATAATTGCGTAATGCTTGAATACCACCAGTAATCGCACAGGCACCAACACATACCAGATATTTCGCTTTTTCACGAACCATTTCCAAACGATGGATATCATGATGAGTATTAACTGAACCTTCAATAATTGCCAAATCAACTTCAGCGAATTCATCCAAAGGACCAGCCTCAGCAAAGTGGACAACATCAACCAAGGTTGATAATTCAAGCAATGATACCGCATCATTAATAAATGCTAACTGGCAGCCATCACAAGAACTAAATTTATGGACAGCAACTTTTGGGCGCGCTGATAAGCCTAATAATTTATCATGAGCTGACATTTTATAGTCCTTTCACTTCTAATAGATGTTCACAAGCAGGATACGGGTATACTGCACCATCTTTACATACAAACTGAGAACCAAGCTGACAATGTCCGCAATGACCGATTGCACACTTCATACTACGCTCAATACTCACATAAACATTTTCAGGTTTAACCCCAGCAGCGATAAATGCTTTAGCTACGCCAATCATCATTGGTTCAGGCCCAACTGTCATCACGATTGAATTGGAATAATCAACCCCTAATTCAGGAATAAAATTGGTAACATAACCTTTGCCCCAAGTCCATTTGCCATTGTCAACTGGATCAGAATTACTGGTAGCCATGTAAACTTTGGTTTCAGGAGAGTTATTCCAACGGGTATACATATCATCATAAATCAACAAATCAGAAGAACGAATACCATGCAACACACGCAATTTACCGTATTGATTACGATTTTTCAATACTTCTTCGGTTGCTGCAACTAATGGAGCATTACCCAAACCACCAGTTACGATAATTACATCTTTACCTTTGGCTTCATTCATTGGCCATGCAGTACCAAATGGACCACGGATACCAACTTTATCACCAGTTTGTAATTTCATCATACCTTTGGTAATCCGACCTACCACTTGAATAGTATGCTCAAAGCGCCCTTGTTGATGATTACGATCATTAACAATTGAAATCGCAACTTCGCCAACACCATAAAGATAAATCATATTGAATTGCCCTGGGCGGAAGAAATACTTGCTATCAAGCTCAGGATCAGTAAATTTTAAACGAATAGTAAAAATATCGTGATGTTCTTTTATGAACTCAACAATTTCCGCCTCATAAGGCGTATAAGCATCATCTGTATATAACATAATTATCTCTCTTACTTACAAATAGCATTAATTTCGTCAACGACGTCGATCTTAACCGGACACCATGTTACACAACGCCCACAACCCACACAACCTTTAGTGCGGAATTGATCACGCCAAGTAGAGAATTTATGGGTCAACCATTGACGGTAACGATATTTAGGATCTTCACGGAACGTATCACCATGAGTATAACTATGATCAATACTAAAGCATGAATCCCATTCGCGGGTATGGTTGGTTTCCGTCCCAAGTACATTTGGTTCATCGCGTTCAGTATGACAGAAACACGTTGGACACACTTGAGTACAGCTACCACAAGATAAACAGCGACTTGCGACATCATCCCATTGTGGATGCTCAAGATTAGCCATCAATTTAGTTTCTACTTCTTTAATTGGTGGTAATGTTTTCTTTTGTCCATCAACTGCATAAGCAATCTTAGCCAACGCTTTTTGCGCCTGTCCGCCACTAGCTGCTTCTAAATCCAAAGCATCAAGTAAAGCACGACCTTTATCTGAACCGATTTCAACAACAAAACCATCACCTTCGATTTCAGTCATTGCCAGATCAAAACCTTTATCTGCCTGAGGTGCATCACCTAATGCAACACAGAAACAGTTCGAGTGTGATTTAGTACAATTCATCGCAATTAAAAATTGATTTTCACGACGTTTTACATAGCGCACGTCATTGTATGAATTTTCCATGAATACACGGTCTTGAATTTCAATACCACGTAAATCACATGGACGAAC
This sequence comes from uncultured Neisseria sp., assembly GCA_964367915.1. Taxonomy (GTDB): domain Bacteria; phylum Pseudomonadota; class Gammaproteobacteria; order Burkholderiales; family UBA11063; genus Aquella. The sequence goes on along the minus strand of CAYIZV010000026.1, from coordinate 8,091 downwards.
GCCAAATACGGCAATTTTTTCAAATTCAACAATCGGTTCAAACGCTAGCTTACCCTCGTCATTGCGTTTAACTTTCCAGACATTTTCTTTAGCTTTAAACAGCATTGGTTTAACTGAAGTAGTTGGCAACACAAAGCCAAATGCGTGCTTATGGTCACTTTTATTTACTTTATAATGTCCAGGTGCCTGTTCATCGTGAAATCCCCACGGCAAATCCGCAGATTTAGTAATCGTATCATAATTGATTTCGCTCTCATGGTGGCGTGGTGCTACACATTTATAGCCATCACCCTGTAATTGATTAAGAATATCATCAATACGTTGATGTGGTAAAAAATAATAGTGACTCATAAAGCCTACTCCCTAATTTAATTAAAATTTTAACTTGTTTTTGGTGCACTGCAAAAACCATACTACATACAAGCTTAATACCGTATTATACCAGATATACAGCAGAATAATCACACTAAATATAATGATATTAACCCACTAATCTAGTATGTCTTTTGCAATAAATAACCCCGTAATTAGTTACGGGGTTATTTAAGAGAAATTTTAAGCCTCATCGAGCTCAAAAACAGTCTGGGCGCGACCCACAATTAACGGGTCAACCGCAGCAATATTTTCAATTGCTTTGCCTGTATATGGTAATTTTTGTAACATATAGCGTAAGGCATTTAACCGTGCCCGTTTCTTACAATCAGACTTAACTACTGTCCATGGTGCATCTGCCGTATCTGTTGCAAAAAACATTGCTTCTTTGGCTTTAGTATAGTCATCCCACTTATCCAAGGAGGCTACATCGACTGGAGATAACTTCCATTGTTTCAATGGATGAACTTTGCGTTCTTTAAAGCGGCGGCGTTGTTCTTTCTGACTAACCGAGAACCAAAACTTAATCAAGTGGATACCACTGCGAGTCAACATCCGCTCAAATTCAGGTGCCTGACGAATAAATTCTTGATATTCTGCATCGCTACAAAATCCCATAACGCGTTCGACACCAGCACGGTTATACCATGAGCGGTCAAATAATACAATTTCACCAGCTGTCGGTAAATTTTGGACATAACGCTGAAAGTACCACTGACCTTTTTCTGTTTCAGTTGGTTTTTCAAGTGCAACTACGCGTGCTCCACGTGGATTCAAATGTTCCATCATGCGTTTGATGGTACCACCCTTACCTGCGGCATCACGACCTTCAAATAAGATAACTACTTTCTGCCCAGTTTCTTTTACCCAAGCCTGTAGTTTTAGTAACTCAACTTGCAAACGATACTTTTGTCTTTCGTAATTTTTACGTGACATTAGGTTTAGATACGGATAACCACCCTCACGCCAATTTTTAGCTAAAATATCATCCGGATTTGATTGTAATTTACGCTCAGTCTTACTATTACTAACTTTCTGCAATAATTCCTGACGAACTACATCAGCTTCATCTGGAGACAATCCATTTAAAAATGACTCAATTGAAGCTACAAATTTGGTTTTATCTTCAGTGTTAGTCGTTGCAGCTGCAATAGCTGAAATAGTTTCCTTATGTGAACTATCTGACGCAATTGTTGCTTTAGCCACTTGAAATTCTTCAATTGCTTTAGTTGATTGATTCGGCGCAACGTCACCCAATGCAACACCACGCACAGCAGTTGGTTTAACGACTGGTGCTTTAGGAGCTACTTTAGTTTGAATAATTTTTTTAGCTGGAACTGGTTTTTTAGTAACTGTTTCCTTTACGCTAGCTGTTTTTATTGTTTTTGCTGTTGTGGTTTTTGCCATATTACTTCCCTTATATAAATAAAAATTAATAACTCATTACTAGACTACAATAAACTGTGAAAATATGCAGAAAATAATTTCACTGATTTAAATGAGACACACTCAGAATAAAAAGTTCTGGTAGGCGTGAACGACGCCGCTTACTCGCGTAAGCAAGGAGTGAAACAACACCCCAGAACCTTTAGTCTGAGCGTGTATCAACAGATGCGTGGTAACTGCTCACCACTAAGCCAATCAACCCTACGTACTCCACCAAAAACGGTGGTCATTGTAACGTAACTTTCATCTAAACTCTGAACTTCTGCGATTATTGCGGCATCTTTACCTAGTGGATGCTCACGCATTTTAGCAACGACGCGTTCCGCATCTTCTGCTGCACACATAATTAAAACTTTGCCCTCATTTGCCACATGTAGCGGATCTAAGCCCAAAAGCTCACAGATTCCTCTAACATTATCATGTACCAAGATATGTTCTTCTTTAATATCTATGCCCAATTTATAAAAATTTGCCCATTCGTTAATGGTCGCAGATAAGCCACCACGAGTTGGATCACGCATGCAGCGAATTGCTGGATTTATGGATAAAACCTCTGCCAATAATCCGTTTAAAGCAGCACAATCAGAAGCAATATCAGAAGCGAAATCCAAGCCCTGACGACGTGACATTATCGCCATTCCATGATCAGCAATTGAGCCATTGATAATAATTTTATCACCAATTTTAAATTCAGCAGCAATTTTAATTGTTTCATCGATCACACCAACGCCACTAGTATTGATAAAAAGCCCGTCACCCTTACCCTTTTCAACCACTTTAGTATCACCAGTCACGATTAAAACATTTGCTTCACGAGCAGCTTTTGCCATTGATTGCACAACCGTACGTAAATCGCTAAGCGGAAATCCTTCTTCAATAATAAAACCAACTGAAATATATAATGGTTTTGCTCCAGATACCGCCAAATCATTAACTGTACCATTAATTGCAATTGAACCGATATCACCACCATTAAAAAATAACGGCGATACCACATAACTATCAGTTGAGAATGCTAGGCGTCCCTTAATTTCTGGTAAAATCGCCTGATCTGATTGCTGAGCTAAAAATTCATTATCAAACTCTTTGAGGATTAGCTGGTTCAAAAGCTGGTACATCGCACGTCCACCAGCACCTATGGTTAAATCAACATTTTCTTTAAAATTAAGCTTCATGATATTTACTTCTTTAAATTAAGTACTGCCGGAATATAAAGCAAAATCTAGGCGCAAGGTGACGAAGTGTACATGAGACGTACATGAGGAACCTTGCAACGACGATATTGCGAAATAGTCCGAGCAGTTAAATAGTGTACTGGTAACTTGCGGCACACGCCCCTTCACTGGACACCATACAAGCTCCCATTGGGTGCTCAGGGGTACAAGCTTTGCCAAATAATTTACAATCCCGCGGTTCTTTAAGTCCACGTAAAATCTGCGGACACTCGCAAGCCTTAACATCATCGCTGTTAAATTGAGGAATATTGAAATAAACCTCCGCATCATAATCCTGATATGCTGCCTTAATTTTCAAACCGCTGTGTGGAATACCGCCAAGACCACGCCAGCTAAATTCATCGCGAACTTCGAGAACTTCAGCTATCATCTGTTGAGCATTGGTATTGCCGCTAGTTGAAACTGCTCGTGAATATTGATTAACAATTGCAATTTTTTTCTCATTGATTAATTCAACCAGATACAAAATAGATTGAATGACATCCAGCGGTTCAAACCCAGCAATTACAACTGGTTTTTGATAATCATCCGAAACTTTTTTATAGGCATCCGAACCAATCACAATACTTACGTGTGATGGGCCAATAAAACCATCAATCTCAACCTCATCCGTATGTAAAATCGCTGCCATTGCCACTGGAGTTAAAACATGATTACAGAAAACCTTGAAATTAGTTAATCCCAGCCGCTTAGCTTCCAATAACGCATGTGCCGTTGGTGGTGTAGTAGTTTCAAAGCCAATAGCAAAAAAGACAATTATTTTGTCTGGATTATTTTGCGCAATTTTGAGCGCATCGCCCACTGAATAAATAATTCGCACATCAGCACCACGTGATTTGGCTTTAATCAGGCTATCCTGATGATCGCCAGGCACGCGTAACATATCCGCGTAGGAGCACAAAATCACATTTTCTTGCGATGCCAACCAAATTGCCTGATCTACCCGGGGAATTGGCAACACACATACCGGACAACCAGGGCCATGAATTAATTTGATATTTTTGGGTAATAATTGACTGATCGCATAGCGATGAATGGCATGGGTATGACCACCACAAAATTCCATTAAACGATAGTTAATTTCAGGTTTGACTGTTGTGTGAATCTGTTCAATAAGCTTCTTGGCAACTGCCGAATTTCTGAATTCATCAATATATTTCATTGATAGCGCTCCTCATCGAGCAACTCTTCAAAATAAGCTAAAGTTTTTTTGGCATCCTCTTCATCAAGTCTGCTTAATGCGTAGCCTACATGAACAATTACATAATCACCTTCTTTAACTTCTTCTTGCAAAAGAGCTAAAGAGACTTCTTTTTCAACTCCAGACAACGATGTCAGAGCCATTTGATTATCCAATAATTTAATAATCTGCGTAGGTACTGCTAAACACATAATAATCCTCTTTGTAGAGCTTGCGCGCCATACCACGCTTGCCCAAAACTAATACACTCGTCATTGAATGGTAATTGATATGGTATCAACAATTCAATGCCCAGACGTTTAAATTTATCACTCAGAGTCGATAGTAAATAACGACTTTGCCAACACCCACCAGAGATAGCAACTTGTGAAATACCACGGGTGGAACAATGAAAGAGTATCCATTTTTCAATCAATACGCTTAAATTACCGTAAAATAAATTAACTGCTTGCTGAATATTTTTTTCTATAATTCCAATTTGGTAAATTCGTTTAATCAGTAGGTTGAAATCAGGTACACCCGCCAAATTAAGTCGCGCATAATCAAAATCAACTTCAAGTCCGTGAACAATGCTTTCCATTACCATCGCAGCATGAGCTTCATATTTGCTCTCAGTCACAATATTAAGCAGAGCCGCAACCGCTGAAAATTTACGTCCGAGGCTAGTTGAAGTGCCAAATTGTTTACGTTTGCATAGTTCAACTACTTGTGCAGCTTGTGGATGAACAAATAAATGCTCAGGAAACGGCAAATTATTTTCAATACAAAGTGCCAGCGCAATGCGCCACGGCTCATTTTCGGCAATGTCGCCACCAGGAACTTGTAATGGCGCTAACTGAGAAATCAACTCAAATTTTAAATCATGACTATTGAATTGAATTAATTCGCCACCCCAAGATGAACCATCTAAGCCGTAACCATAGCCATCTAAAATACAGCCTAATACTTTATTAGCAATTTTTTTGCCGCAACTTTCTGCATTGGCAATCACTGATGCCATGTGTGCAAAATGGTGCTGTAATTGTAACTCTGGTAAACTAAGCTCACGGGCAAAATTGCGCACATAAAAATCCGGGTGCAAGTCAGTTATTATAAGCTCAGGTTTAAAATTAAATACATCGTGATAATGTGCCAAAACTTGTTTAAAATAACGAATAGTGTGCTCTGATCCCATATCCCCCAGATATTGTGAGGTAAATGCTTTATTGTCACGAGTAAATGTCAGTGTATTTTTTAAATGTGCGCCCAAAGCCAACACCTGTGGCAACTGATAGGGAAAATAAAATGGTTTCGGTGCAATTCCTCGTGCACGGCGTAAAAGAACATTGTGTTGCCCTACGCAAGAAATCACTGAATCATCGCTCTTCATTATGATATCACGATCAGCACTTACTATATAATCCGCAATTTTAGTCAATTGCTGATAAGCCTCATCATTATCACTTATAATTGCCCCACCCGAAAAATTAGCACTGGTAACAATTAAAGCGAGAGAAGTGTGTTGTTGCAACCATTCTGTACCTGCAGGCGCACCAAGTAAATGATAAAACAAAATATAATACAATGGGCTATTCGGTAACATCATACCTAAAGTATTTAATTTAGGTGCAACTTCTGCTGCAATATGCGCATTACGCTTACGAGCCAAAATAACAATTGGTGCGGCTGGAGATTCAAGTACACCAGCTTCATGCGGCGAAACATGCGCAAAATTATGCTGGATTGAGTTGGTATTGAGCGCCATTACCGCAAAAGGTTTTTCTGCTCTTCCCTTACGCTCCCGCAAGCGTGCAACGGTGGCAGCATTAGTTGCATCAGCCAAAAGCACATAGCCGCCCACACCTTTTAGTGCGACTATCTTACCAGCATGAATATATTCTGCAACTTTAGCTAAGCTTAATTCCAAGCTTGGTCCACATTTTGGACAAGCTGTTGCCTGAGCGTGATAACGACGATTTTGTGGATCGTGGTACTCTGTGCTACAACTCTCACACAACGGGAAGTTTGCTAAGGCAGTTAGACCTCGATCATAAGGTAAGCCCTTAATTACAGTATAACGTGGACCACAATTCGTACAATTAGTAAATGGGTAAAGATAATATTTGCTGTCAGGATCAAAAATTTCGCCCAAACAATCTTGGCAAACATAGCTATCAGGCGGCATAACTGTGTCATTAACACTACCAGCAACGCTTGATAAAATTTGAAAACCATGCGGCTTCTCATCAAGGGTTATTTTAGTGCAATCAACCGAATCCAGGCTTGCTAATGCAGGTAGTGATAACTCCAATTGCTGAATAAAGCCAGCACTGTCTTCAGTAGCTAAAATCACTTCAACGCCAAGTGATGTATTTCTTACCCAACCAGACAAATTTAAGGTTGTTGCTACCTTATACACCGTTGGGCGAAAACCGACTCCTTGAACAATTCCGTTGATTAGCAGCTTACAAGCAGTAATTTGCATGACCGAATCTCAGCTCAAATAGTTTTTTGCTGCGTGCAACCACTTAATCCATTCATCAAACCCTGCTCCGGTAGTTGAAGATAATTGAATAATCTTACCACGTGGGTTGATTTTGCGAATATTAGCCTCGCAAGCTTCAAGATCAAATTTTAAGTATGGCAATAAATCAAGTTTGGTAACAATTACCAAGTCTGCACCAAAAAACATGTCTGGATATTTAAGTGGCTTATCTTCACCTTCAGTTATTGAAATTAGGACTACTTTTGCTTGTTCACCTAAATCAAATAATGCCGGGCAAATTAAATTACCGACATTTTCAATAAAAACAAAGCTATCATCAACGATATTTAGATGTTCCAAGGCGTGTCCAACCACATGTCCATCCAAATGGCAAGCTTTACCTGTCTGAATCTGATAAGCTTCCGCTCCAGCACTGCGAATTCGATTAGCGTCTAATTCGGTATGCTGATCGCCTTCAACCACATATATGGGATGTTGTCCACTTAATCGTTTAATTGTTTCTTCTAGGAGTGTAGTTTTACCAGAACCTGGGCTTGAGACAAAATTCAATGCCAATGATTTCTTATTTTTAAAGAACGCACGATTTTGTGCGGCGAATTGATTATTCTCCGCTAAAATTTCAGCTTCAAGATTAATTACGTGAGTATGTTCGTGATGATGATCACTACTATGATGAGAGTGTTGGTGTTCGTGAGAGTGATTATTATCGCCGCCACAACCGCATGTTACACACATATGAGCTCCTCTTCAAATCTAATTTAATAAGTATATTATACCACAAAAACCATAAATTTTTCATGGTTTAGTAGTAATGTTATACTCAAACTGATTAGAAATACTAGTAGACAATTTGCGACGAAACCGACTCACCCTAAGTGAGGAGTAAATCAACGACCTAGGATGATGAATCTGGTTGAGTATAGCTGATAAGGCTAAATGATTTAACCAATAGTTCACGCCCCTGCAAAATTTGATAATCACCATAACTCTGACAATGCGGGCAAGCGTCATAGAGGTTAATTAAAGTAAATTGCTGATTACATTTGGCACACAATGCCAAGCCTTCTATTTCTGCAACCTCCAGTTGAATTTGCCCACATGCTAGCTTCTCAGCTACAACAGGAAACCAAAATACGAGCGATTCCACATCAACACCTGAGAGCTTACCAATTTCAATCTTAATCTGGCTAACATTATCTAAAATTTCGTTGTTAGCACGTGATACTTGTTTAATAATGCCCTCACATAACGAAAATTCATGCATTACTTTATCCTTCTAATTCAACTCGTTGTTTGCGGTGATGTTTTAACCGATAAAAACTGTAAACACCGATTATAATAAAAGTTAATAA
>CAYIZV010000025.1:0-36869 GCA_964367915.1 uncultured Neisseria sp. | reverse complement strand
CCCCGGACCTGCGGATTATGATTCCGTCGCTCTAACCGACTGAGCTAATTCGCCCTTAACGTTGAGATAGGTATTCTATCTCAAGCACCACCATTCTGTCAATTATTTTTGCAATAATTTTGCAAAAAACCTTGCCGCACTAAGCTCTCAACCGAGCTAAGACATTGTTTTTACCCAGAATATGGATGATTGCGTCAAATGAAGGAGTTTGTGTTGTTCCACACAATTCTAAGCGTAAAGGCATCCCAAGCTGCGGCATTTTAATATTTTGACTAGTACAAAACTCTTTAATTAATGCTTTAATTGCATCTAATGACCACTCGCTGAGCCCATCTACAGCGCTGGCGAAATTATTTAAAACTTGTACTGCATCGTCCGTCATGTGCTTTGCCAACTCTTCAGGACTTGGTGCTAGTGGTTGATAAAAGTATGCAACTTCCTTGGCAAGCGTGTTCAAATTATCACTGCGCGTTTTAACCAGCTCCATAATTGCATTAATATCTAATTGTTCAGGCGAAATATTTTGTGCCAGTAATTGTGGTGTGATCAACTCAATTAATTTTGCGTTAGTCGTCACTTTTATATGCTGAGCATTCACCCAAAATAATTTTTTCATATCAAAGCGTGCTGGGGAAGGCGAAATATTATTTAGATCAAACCATTCAACAAACTGTTCAATACTAAATACCTCATCATCACCATGCCCCCAGCACAGGCGCGCTAAATAATTAAGCAATGCTTCGGGCAATATCCCCATATCGCGATACTGAACAACGCTTACAGGATCATTGCGCTTAGACATTTTTTGTCCATCATCACGTAAAATCATCGGTAAATGAGCATATAGTGGTGGCGTTGCGCCTAAAGCACGTAAAATATTAATCTGGCGTGGCGTATTATTCACATGATCATCACCACGGGTTACATGAGTAATTTTCATATCCAGATCATCAACAACTACACAAAAATTATAGGTTGGTGTACCATCAGAACGTGCAATAATTAAATCATCCAATTCACTATTGGCAATTTCAATACGACCTTTAACCAAATCATCCCAAGCAACCACACCATCTTGTGGATTTTTAAAACGTACAACTGGTTTAACACCTTCTCGTGGTTGCTGATGCAGACAACGACGATCATAACGCGGTTTTTCGCCACGGGCACGTTGCTCCTCTCGCATTTGGTCAAGCTCTTCTCTAGAACAATAACAATGGTATGCAGTGCCCGCATCCAACATCTGCTGAATTACTTCCTTATAACGCTCCATGCGCTGCATTTGATAAAAAGGTCCTTCAGCATAATCTAACCCTAACCAATCCATTGCATGTAAAATACTATCAACTGATTCCTGCGTTGAGCGCTCAACATCAGTATCCTCTACCCTAAGAATGAAAGCTCCATTATTTTTTTTCGCATATGCCCATGAAAACAATGCGGTACGTGCCCCACCAATGTGTAAAAACCCAGTTGGACTGGGTGCAAAACGTGTTCTAACTGTCATTTATCGTCTTTCAAATTTAAAAAATTAAAACTGCTCATTCTATCCTGTAAGCATCATCACAAAGCTCCTCATGCACTTTTCATGTACACTACGTCACCTTACCCCTGACTCTTACAGCATATTATGGCAGTTATCGGTCGTTATAAATCAATTATGAGCTAATTCGCGCAGCTCTCGTTTTAAAATTTTGCCTGTTGCATTGCGTGGCAATTTTTCGATAAAGATAATCTTGCGCGGTTGTTTAAATGGTGCTAAATGTGGACGAATATAATCCTTTAACTCCGCCTCAGTTGCAGTTACATCATCTTTTAGTTCAATATACGCTACTGGAGTTTCATTGGCATCATTGTCTCTTATACCAATTACAGCACAGGCATTAACTTTTTCATTGGTATAGATAATTTCCTCAATTTCACGCGGATAGATATTCATACCTTTACTGATAATCAAATCTTTTTTACGGTCAACTATAAATATAAACCCATCTTTGTCAACTTTACCAATATCACCAGTTCTAAACCAACCATCAATAACTGTTTCTGCAGTATCATTTGGTCGGTTATAGTAGCCCATCATCACACAGCCACCTTTAACACAAATTTCACCAATTGAATCACGAGGTAGCTGTTTCATATCATCATCAAAAACTTCTACCTGATAACTAGGCAAAGGTTTACCAACGGAACCTCTTCTATTCTCCCACGGAAGATTAACAGACACAACTGGAGAGCACTCACTAATTCCATATCCCTGTATTAAAGTTCCACGTTTAAAGCTGGCTGAGAAATTTCGCATTGTTTCCTCGGCTAATGGTGCAGCACCAGAAATAAAACCCTTAACTGAATGAAACCAGTGAAAATACCATGGCAATTTTGCTTTTGCCAACGCACTATAAACATCTGGCACACCGGCAAAAAAGGGAACTCGCTTCAACAAGACCTGTTTCAAGAGGTTAGCAAAATCACCTTTAGTTGCAATAGAGCGAATAACTACCACACCACTATCAGTAAAGATTGGTAAAATTACCGTTACAGTCAAAGTAAAGGCATGGAACATCGGTAAATAACAAACCATTCTTATGCCACCGTGCTTAACCCTCAGATGTTGCATACAGCAATGAACATTTGAATGGATATTGCTGTAGGATAACATTGCGCCTTTAGGTTTACCAGTTGTACCTGAGGTATAAACAATTAAAGCTAACTCTTCAGGAGATTTATCAGCATATGGTGCAATGTTTTTTTGTTCGGCAATAATTTGCGCATAATCAATATTACGATCATTGATTACTGGCGCACCATCATCAACCCAGATAATTTTACAGATATTGGTTTTAATCAATAACTCTCGAGTCTCTTTGGCAAATTTTGCCGATGAAAACAACACTTTTGCCTGCGAATCATTAACAATATAGGCAATTTCGTCTTCTTTAAGAAAGTTATTGATTGCAACAACTACAGCACCCAGTTTGCTAATTGCAAAAAGTGTCGCAATAAACTGCCATGAATTTGCCATTACCAGCGCAACTTTATCACCAGGTTTAACGCCGTACTCATGCAAACGACTAGCAACACTATCAGCATATGCTAATAATTGTCGGTTACTAATTTTGAGCTCTCCATCATAAATTATTGTTTTGTTTGGCGAGCTTTTTGCATTAGTTGCGATAATGTGGTAGAAATTACGAAAAGGATATTGTTCAGTCATGATAACCCTTAAACAGATGATAGATATTTGCGATTTTACCTCAAAATAGAGGTTAAATAGTGATTATTTAGCAAAAAAGCGTTAAGTTTTTAGTTTACGCAGTGCATCAGGAATTCTAGCACTAACCAAATCCTGAATATTGTCATCTCCAGATTGTTTTACTTTGGCTTTCATTGCTGATTGATATTGCTCCAGAGCTAATTGGTAATTTCCTAATGTATAAAATTCATTTCCCAAACCATAGTGGTAACGCAGAGGATTATCCAATTTAGTATCAGAATACAAAATCGCGTACTGATCCCAAACATCAGGATCACTAGCATTGGTTTGTGCCAGCTCATCCAAACGAGCTCCAGCTTTAGAATAACCGTTACCCGCAATCAGAAATTCAAGCTGCCCCATCCATAATCCTTTGTGATTTGGGTAGCTCTCTACCGCTTGATCATAAAGTTTATCTGCCAATTTATTCTCACGGCTAGCAATTAGTAATTTAGCCCGAAGACCCAAAATAATCGGATGATTCATATAATGTGGATTATTAATTTTATTAAGTGTGGCAATACTAGCTTTAAGCTGTTTAGTCAGAAAATAGCTTAAAGACAAGCCATATTGCTGTGCATCCAAACTTACATAGCGCTTGGAGGCTATTGAATTGAGGTAAAATTTAATAGCATCTTCACTACTGATTTGCCGGATACGGCATTTTTCACGCACTAGTAAAAAATCAATACTATCTTGACGCATTTTCACAGGCATTTGATTGGCGCGTGATTCCGCCTCACTCAAACGTTCTACAGTTACTGGATGGGTTTGTAAAAAAGCTAAAGCATCATTTGTATTAAATTTATACGCATCTTGCATTCGCTGAAAAAATTCTGGCATTGCATGCGCATCAAATCCAGCCTGATACATTAATTGTTGCCCAACCCGATCAGCTTCACGTTCATAATCACGTGAAAATGATAGCATATTTTGTTGAGCTAAGCCTTGCCCACCTTGAATTGCTGCCATAGCAGCACTCGGACTAACTGTAGCCAAAAGCGCCCCAGCCAGCAAGCCAGCAACACTAGTCCATTGTGCACGGTTTTGCACACTGATATTACGGAAAATATGATGTTGTACAACATGACCAATCTCGTGAGAGAGCACAGATGATAACTCAGCTTCGGAAAGCGTAGTATAAATCAGACCATTATAGGCACAAATATATCCTCCAGGTAGAGCAAATGCGTTAATTTCTTTATCTTTAATTAGATAAAAATTGAACTGATCGCCAGCCATTGGCGAGAAACTTACCAACTGACTACCTAAAGTATTTAAATAATCTAAACAATCATAATCATCAACCATGCTACCTTGAGCATAAATATTGAGAATAACTTGCTTACCCAATAAATCCGCTTGGTATGGGGAAAGATTGGAGCGATCATTGTCACCTAAATCAGGTAGCCCGTTGATTCCAGCGGCATAAGCAAAATGATTGCAGGTGCCAAGAGCTACACCAAATGCTGTCGCACTTACCACCTGTTTTAAAAAACCACGCCTGGCAATATCCAGCACCAAATCACGTTGAATCTGCGGAGATTCCTTACGCGATTGATAAAGCTGGTCAAGTATAGAGCCAAGAATTTTCATAGTAATAACTCTTAGTTATTGCAACTGCTGTGCCAGTCCAGTCAGATATTTTTTCTGGTTAGCTGCAAAATCTTTATCTGGAGTGCTACTATCAAATTGAGTTAGGCTAATTAGCGTCTGATTACCCTGAGCCGTTAACTTAACTGTATACATCGGTTTTGGCGCAGCTTTAGCATTGGCAGATTCACTACCAAACCAACGTTGAATAAAGCTAGGATCTGGATTATCCATTTGAGACTGTAATGGGTATACATAATAATCGCCGCTGCTACGGTTTTTATCCACAATACCTAAACCAACACGATCCAGAGCAATCGCAGTACGCCACCATGCCCGATCAAACTGATCGTTTACAACCACCTGATTATTTACTAGTGCTGCTGTTTTGGGTGCTGATTCCGCAGTTGCTACGATTTTCTTAACTTGCTCTTCTGGCATACCTGCAAAAGCCATATATTGCGTCAAAAACTCCAATTCTAATTGTGGATTTGACGGACGAGGTATCCATTTAGTTCTTTGTTGATCAGAGGAAGCCAGAGTTGAAGTGTCGGCAATTCCAGGTGAACGACAGCCTTCGTATTCTTCATCCATTTGATAATTAGTATCCATGATAACCACATCTTTACCGTTTTGCCACAAGGTGATACGATACATATACATTGAATTTAATGAATACATACTGCCCCAACCCACCCAGTCAAAGAAACCACGGATACTTGTTCCCTGTGGAACTTTATTATTACGTGCTGCCCAATCAGTTTGCATCACGCCAATTGATTGATTTTGATATTTAATCGTCAAACCGATCTGATTAACAAATGCAGCAACCATTGGCCAAACCGTATTCACATCTTTACTCTCAATCACTAACCAGCGCTGTGAACCACCATAGACAATTTGCATTCCTTTGGTATTAGCCAGCTGATAACCATTTTGTGCCTGTTGTGTTGCAGTTGGCGCCATCTTATAGCTTGTTACTAAATCAGGTGAGGTTAAGCCCGGTGGGGTTACCAACGTATCAGTATTACGTGGTGCGGTAGATGTAAACGCAGCTTGCGAATCGACTGTACCACAAGCACTTACACCGAGTAACGTCGCTAATATTAAAGCGAATTCTTTTTTATTTACCATCTTGAATTGCATAAATCAACCTATTTAATTTGTTCTAAAATATCTCTAAACCTATTATGATAGCTGCTACTTAATTCAGTCAATGGCAAGCGCAATGTTCCATAAGCGATTTGCTGCTCTTGGCATAACGCCCACTTAACTGGAATCGGATTGGATTCGCAAAATAAAGCATCATACAAGGACAAAAGTTGCCTATTAATTGCCAAAGCAGCATCACGTTCCCCAGCCAAAGCATGAGTACACATCTGACTAAATTGACTTGGACGAATGTTACTGGCAACAGAAATCACTCCAGAACCACCTGCTAGCATAAAGGCTACCGCACTAAAATCATCACCTGATAGTAGAATAAAATGTTCTGGTTTATGCGCCATTAAGTAAGTGCAACGTTTTAAATCACCTGTAGCATCCTTAATCGCTATGATATTTTTAAAATCACGAGCCAAACGCAATACCGTGTCATCAGCTAAATTACATGCAGTACGCCCCGGTACATTATATAAAATTACTGGAAATTTAGAGTGTTGTGCCACCGCTGCAAAATGTTGATATAAACCATTTTGAGTTGGCTTCACATAGTATGGTACCAAACACATCAAGTAATCAATCCCAGAAAGCTGATTAACTTCATCAATAAACTCCAGCGTCATTGCAGTAGCTGCAGTCCCGCTTCCCACAATTAATGGTACACGTCCACGATTAACTTCGACTACATGACGAATCACAGCTAATTTTTCAGAATCAGTCAATGCCGCAGCCTCGCCGGTTGAACCGACGACAACTAATCCAGAAACACCACTGTTGATCTGCCATTCAGTAAACTTAGTCAATGATTGGTAATCAATACTACCATCTTCAAAAAACGGTGTAACAATCGCAGTTATACATCCTTTTAGCATGTTTCCCTCTCAAAAAGTATAGCTATTTGCTTGGTTTTGTAATGAGCCACCCAGCATAATTTCAATTTTAGATCTTGCATCTGAGCCTGCCTTATCTTGATTAAAGTGAACACCAATTCCAGGTGGATAACCAACTGCAGAATTAGGACTGATCCAATTAACTTTACCAGTCACCGCAATATTCTCGCCACCTTCCGGTAAGGTTATAATCAGAAAAACTTCTTCTCCAAGCTGATAACTATAATTTCCACCAACGAATACACCGCCAAATTTAAATTGTTGAATGTACATCTTGAGTAAATCTTGTCTGCTTTGAATATTAACCTTAATGATGTTATTCATAAAATACCTTATCTATGTTTACGTGATTTAGTTACTTTAGGTTCAACTGTATTTAATGTCATATTTTGAATTGAAATTTGTGGGCTAAATAAATTCCCATCAATTCCTACTGGTATAGATACTGACTTAATATGTTGCTCGTTTAATGGCATAATACTGCTAACATTTAAACGATAATTGATTTTAGTTGCCGCAAAATCAATTATTCCATTCCCAGTAGCTAAAATAGTTGGAGAACTAAAATTAATACTACTATTTTTTGAAATCCCACTTTCAAATTCAAATGTGGCATTCAGCGTAGAGAATTTTGTCATTAACTGACTTTTGCTTTGAAAAGCTGCTAAATTTTCCGGACTCAAAAACAAGCTAAAATCCACGCCACTAAATCCACCGTTACGTACCTTCAAACCAACTTTACCATCTAAGCTTTTACGTAAATCTTGATACGTTCTAGCATTATTTACCTGAGTATTAAAAGTAAAGTCCGCCAAACCATTAATCGCACTAACATCAAACAAGTTAATAAACATT
Source organism: uncultured Neisseria sp. (assembly GCA_964367915.1). GTDB lineage: Bacteria > Pseudomonadota > Gammaproteobacteria > Burkholderiales > UBA11063 > Aquella. The sequence goes on along the minus strand of CAYIZV010000025.1, from coordinate 29,117 downwards.
TTTTTCAAATCCACACTGCTAACTTGATTATCTATGCTTATATCATAGGCATCATGATCAGCCTTAATCACCGCAGTACCATCAATAACGCCATTATCATAGAGGTTAGCATGTAACCGGGTTAGTTTTAACGTTTTATCTTTTACGCTTAATGCACTATCAACATTAGTTAAGTGAATGTGACTTAAATCAAGATTATTAATTTTTAGATTCGCTTCCAAATCTAACCAGTTTAACCAGTTAAAAGGCAGAAGACTATCATCAGAATATAAAGGAAGGCTACCTTGTGCCGAACTCATAAACCGTGACAAATTTAATGCGTTAATTGTGCCATTTAACTTTAGAAAATCTTTATCATTATTGACCGCATATTCAGCATCAATTTTCGCGCTTGCCCCATCAATTAATCCTCGTAGTTGTACCCCCACCCAATTATCTGATTCATGATAATTGCATGTACCACTTAAAGAACTAGAAAGAACTGTAGCATTGGCTTGATTTGGTACTACTGACAAGCCAAGATCACAACGTTTGTTAGCAACATTAAACTTTGAATCAATCTTGGTCGCAACTAAACCTAATTCAAGATTAACTTTACGTAAGCTATTTTGAGCATTATATTTGATCTTGCTGTTATCAATTGAAAAATCACTATAATTATTTGTCCTCAAGTTAAGGGAATTCAGCACCAAACTTTGTGACCCATTTTTTAAGCCCGCAGTCAACGTCATCCCCAAATCATGAACAGTTAAGCCATACATGGAAAGTAAGATTGTATCCATGTGCAAATTACCGTTATATTTTTCAGAGCTGATAACTCCATTAGTATCTTCAACCCATAGCTTTTGATTGATATAGTCATAATGCCCCACTGACTGCAATTCGACATGCATTTTAGGTGCATCCATCGTGGTACTTAATTGTTCAATATTTAAATTATCTGTATCTGCTTTGCTGATATTACCACGAATAGAAAAATCAGTATTATACCTACCACTTTTAAAATTCAGTTGCACTAAAGGTTTAGTTTCAATACCAGTTAATGACATACTTGCATCACGGATAATATACTGTTCTTGAGACTCAACCCAGTTTAAATTAGTAATTGACAAAGTCTGTAAATTACCAAATTCAGAATGAGCAATACTGTCATAATCTAAAAGATCTGCATATTTGCTACTTTTGTCTTCCGGCTGAAAAAAAGTTACGCCATTTAATGCTATTCTTCTAACTTTGTAATGCCCGACAATCAAATCTAGCCATGAAAGTTGGCAATTAGCCGTATTAATATGTAACGCTTCATGATGTGCATCATCCTGCACGGTCAGATCAGAAATAAACAGACTTAGCCCGTGCCAAGAGCGGGGCTCAACTGTACCATTGATTATTACTGCATAGTTTTTATTATTAAATTGATTAATCACCATTTGTTTGACTTTATTGGCATCAAACAAATAATAGAAAAATAACAACGGAATACACACCGTTAAAAAAAATAAAACAAACATCCCCCACAGCACAAAGCGCACGCTTTGTCGTGAGACTTTAACCTGATAAATTTTACGCATCTAGTTACCTAATAATAAATATTGAGTATGTAATTGATCAATTTGTGGAATCAATGCTTCGACTCCATTATTGTTAACAATTACATCATCTGCTAGTTCTAATTGCGTATCACGCGCAACCTGCCGCTTGAGAATAGCATCAACCATCTCTTGGCTTAAGCCACTTCGTTGCTTTAGGCGCTCTAACAATACTGGATATTCAGTATCAACAAAAATATTCCGACAGGTAATAGCTAAGTAGTCTGGAGCGCGAAAAAGTAATGGCACTACAAGCATAGCGTAACAATCTGAATGAGAATAACTATTTTCTAATTGATTCTTGGCTTCTGCTACAATCAATGGATGCATCAATCTTTCAAGCCGCTGATGTGAATCATTATCATTAAAAATCATCTCTCGTAAACGTATTCGATTTAAGATACCAGCACTATCAACTAGATCATCGCCAAATTCTCGTTGTATCGCTGGTAATGCCATACCATTTACTGCCGTCAACTGATGAGCTATTACATCGGTGTCAATTATACTAGCTCCACGATCTGCAAAAAGTTGAGCTATAGTTGATTTACCGCTTCCAATCAATCCGGTTAAGCCAATTACGATTTTAGCCATTATCGCAACTCAATACACAATCAAAGGAAATAATTCATTTGCAAATAGCAATACTAATATTCCTGCTGCGCCCAAAAATGGACCAAATGGAATTGGATTACCAGCATTTAGTTTTCCGCACAACCGTAAAGTGACTGCATAAATAATCCCACATACTGAAGATAAAATCAAAACACTGAGAAGATTTTGCCAGCCAAGCCATGCACCAATCGCCGCAAGTAGTTTAAAATCCCCATAACCCATACCTTCTTTTTTGGTAATTAATTTAAATGCCCAAAATAACAGCCATAAAATCATATAACCTGCGACTGCACCAATAACAGCATTAGTCAATCCACCACAAATTCCACCATATAAATTAAATAATAACCCAAGCCAAATTAATGGTAAAGTCAGCTCATCTGGCAACAAAAATGTATCTAAATCAATAACCATCAGAGATAAAACCACTGACACAAAAATCAAACTACCGCATAGTGCCCATGGGTCATTAAAAACATAACCAACCGCAACAAACAATATTCCGCAAAGAGCTTCAACTAAAGGGTAACGAAGTGAGATTTTGGCTTTGCAGCTGGTACATTTACCACCAATAATAAAATAACCAATTAACGGAATATTTGTCCATGCAGGAACCTTGGCTTGGCATTTTGGACAGTGCGAATGCGGGTGGAGCAAATTAAACCGCGTCTCATCAGGGCTTAATGTACATTCATCGCCCAATACCTCAATGCACTCATTACGCCACTTACGATTAAGCATGATTGGCAGGCGATAGATAACCACATTGAGAAAGCTACCAATACATAAACCAATAAGTAACAAGCATATCGCCCTAAATAACAAACTATTTAAGAATAAAAAACCAAATAAATCAAACATATCAATCCTACTTTAAATTATATACTTATAGATTTTTGGACGCGAAGTATTAATAAAAAAAGACAAGAACGTGCATACAGAAGTAAACGACAAGTCTTTTTTGAGATACAGATACGACTAAGTCCCAAAATCAAAGACAATGAGTATATTAACCGACCACATCCCCCAAATGGAATAATGGTAAATAAATTGCAATAATAATTGAACCCAAAACGCCACCTAAAATAACGATGGTTGCTGGCTCAATTAATGACAGGAGTGTTTCAATCACCATTTCAATTTCCTGATCGTAATAATCTGCGATAGATTGTAACAAGAAATCCAACGAACCAGCTTCTTCACCAACAGCAACCATTTGATTGACCATATTGGGAAATATGTCCGTAGTTAACATTGCATTGTATAAACTACTTCCTGACTCCACATCTTTTTGAATATTTAAGGTTGCTGCACCATATAAATAATTATCAACCAGAAGAGCTATCGAACGCAGTGCATCATTAAGTGGGACACCTGCTGAAAATAACAGCGATAGGGTTCGTGTCCAGCGTGAGATGAGTGTTTTTTGTGCTAGCTCCCCAAAAAGCGGGACTTTAAAAATCGCGCTATCAACAAAGAATCTAAAACGCGGAACTCCGCGATAGGCAGATTTAAAAGCAAAGACGGCTCCAACAATCCCCGCAATGATTAACCACCAAAAACCAATTATAAAATGCGAGATTGCAACTACTATTAAGGTTGGCGCAGGCAATTTGGCACCCATTCCCTCAAAAATTTTCTGGAATTGTGGTACAACAAACCCTAATACTATCCCTAGTACTATAGTTGATACAATTACCACAATCACAGGATAAGCCATAGCTGATTTAACTCTGCGTTTTACAGCATCAATCTTTTCTTTATATTCGATATAACGAGTAAGCAAGGTTTCTAAAATCCCGCCTTTTTCGCCGATTGACAAGAAATTGATAAATAGAGCATCAAAAACCATTGGGTATGTCCCAAATGACTCCGACAAGCTTAAGCCATTTTCCACCCCAAACTTAATATCTTCTAAGATTTCATAGAACTTTTTATTTTCCTGCCCACGAATTACAATATCAAACGCTTTAAGTAATGGAACCCCTGATTTAATTACTACCACAAACTGCTTGATAAAAACCGTAATCTCTTTATCTTTTACTGGTTTTTTGACCTTTTTCTTCTCTTTACTTGTTGTATCTTTGTTCGCTAATAAGTGGATTTCTTTAGAGCGCGCCAACTTGGCGAATAAGCTCAATTTCTTTTCTTGCGTACTCGCTTTAAATTTAAATTGCGATAGAATATCATTTAAGAATGAAAGACTGCTGCGCTGCTTAACTGAAAATGGAATAATGTCACGTTTGCGCAATTTCACCCGTGCAATAATCGCCGTTTCAGCCTCAATCGTTCCTGTAACTAAGTCCCCATTTTTGGTTCTACCTTCATAAAACCAACTTAGCTCACGAAGATTCTGCTTATCTTTCTTACTCGCCATTTTGTTTATCCATTAGTGTTAGCTTCAATTTCCGATAAGGATGTCACACCCAAGCGCACTTTATTCAAACCACTTTGCCGTAAACTCAGCACTCCCTCTTTGCGTGCCTGAGCAGCTAGTTCTACCGATGTTGCACTCAATAAAATCAAACGTTTGAGCTCATCTGAAATCGCCATAGTTTCAAACACACCAACCCGTCCTTTATAACCGGTATTATGGCATGCATAACAGCCGACAGAAACATATGGTTGCCACCCGGAGTTCACTTCTTCTGGAGTAAATCCCGCATCAATCAAGGCTGCTTTTTCCATTTTCGCCAAACGTTTGCACTGAGGACATAGCTTGCGTACTAAGCGCTGGGCAACAATTGCTAAAATCGAATCACCAACATTATATGCAGGAACACCCATACTTACCAGACGAACCAGCGCCGAGGGAGCGTCATTGGTATGCAGTGTAGATAAAACCAAATGCCCGGTTTGTGCCGCTTTAATCGCCATTTCGGCAGTATCATAATCACGAATCTCACCAACCATTATCACATCAGGATCTTGCCGTAAAAAAGCCCTGAGTGCTACCCCAAATGTCAAGCCAGTTTTTTCATTAATCGCAACTTGATTGATTCCGCTAAGAGGAATCTCGATTGGATCTTCTGCAGTGGAAATATTACGGCTGCTATCATTTAGCATATTTAAACACGTATAAAGAGAAACTGTTTTACCTGAACCCGTAGGACCTGTTACCAAGACCATACCGTATGGGCGAGACACCGCATCTACGATAATCCTCTTCTGATCTGGATCAAACCCCAGAGCCTCAATCCCCAGACTTGCAGCTTTACGATCTAAAATCCGCAAAACTATTTTTTCACCAAATGAAGTAGGCAAGGTACTAACCCGAAAATCGATAATTTGATTTTGAGACACCGCAAGGCGTAAACGTCCATCCTGTGGTACCCGTCGTTCGGAAATATCCAGTTTTGACACTACTTTAATCCGCGCTGCAATCTTATCCTTCAGAGCCATTGGAGGAGTAGCTATTTCACTTAAAACACCATCTATCCGATAACGCACACGATAATTTTTCTCATATGGTTCGAAATGGACATCTGAAGCCCCCATTTGTACTGCATCAAAAATCATTTTATGGACAAACTTTACAATTGGCTGATCATCGTCACCAGAATTAACCATGTCCGTGCTACCGCCATCATCTTCAGTAGCAAATTCAATCCCTTCTAAAGCTGATTCATCCAAGTCAATAGTTTTGAAATAATTACTGCTGTTTTGATTAATCACACGCTCTAATTGTGATTCTTCAACTAAAATTAAATCAATCTTCAAACCGGTTTTAAAACTGATTGAATCAAATAATTCTTTATTGGTTGGGTCTACAACTGCAAGCTTTAAAAGCTTACCTCGCTTAACTAGTGGTACAATTCTGTTATTGATAATTACATCCATACCAATCAAACCGGTGGGCATAAAGTCCAAATTAAATGCATCAATATCTAAAACAGGAATACCATAGAATGATGCAAGAATATTCATAATCTTGTGAACTGTTATCTCAGGCTTCACCTTGGATATTGCATTAATTATTGAAATTCGCTCATGAGCTGCTGTATCTGTAGCTTTTTTTATATCATCTGGTTGTAATAGCCCAGCTTGTGCCAAAATTGTAAATATACCACTATTCAATGCCATGTTTTTAGCTTTGCAAAATTATTACTATTTAACCTGATATTTTATCATGTATGCCCAAATGTACTGATTTAATTATTCTACGATCCGTGAAATACGAACTCTTTCCGCCCAATACTTACCGACATTCAGGACTTCAAAGCATAAATTATTTATCCTAAAACAGAAATTAGGGCTGGGAATAACACCCAAATGTTTCATAATTAGTCCATTTATGCTCATGGCATCATAACTGGCTGGCAAATCTAAATTATATGCTTCATTAAACTCTCGCACCAAAGTAGCTCCATCGACAATATATTGCCCGGGTGATTCTTCAATCATTAGGTAGCTACGATGTGGCGCATCGGTCGTAAAATCACCAAAAACAATTTCAAGCATATCTTCAAGACAGGCAATTCCCAAAGTATCACCATATTCATTGACTACGACAAAAATACGTTCACGCTGCTTTTGAGCTTCGGTTAATTGCTTGATAATTGGGATAAAGTCCGGAATAAAATTAATTTTACGAATTAATCCACGCAAATCATTCAAATTGAACTCTTCCAAACCAAGAGACAAAATATCTTTGGCATGAATAAATCCAATAATCTGATCTAAATTCCCTTCGCAAACCAGTATTCGTGTATGGTGTGGATGCTGGAGCTGATCACGAATACTTTGAAAATCATCGCTTAAATTAACAATCTCAGCATTACGCAGAGGGATCACAACCTCTTTAATCGCCAACTGTTCTAGCTCAATTGAATTCAGCAGAATTGAACGATGATCATCGGCAAATGGGGAACGTTTATCAGCAATGATTGCTTTTAACTCATCAAGTGAGGTTCCATCAGCATGACCAACACCCAACAGCCGCGTAATAAAATACACAATCTTATCAATGAACCAGATAAGTGGTCGAGTAACAACAAATAGAAAATACAAAGGAACTGCAACAGCACGTAAAACAGCAACAGGTGCTTTTGATGCAATAATTTTAGGCGCGGCTTCTGAAAAAATAATAATCATTAACGTCACCAACAATGTTGATAGAGATAGAATTAATTGATGACCAGTACCAAAAATTTTTAAAACCAACATAGTTGATAATGTAGTGACTAACGCATTAAAAAAACTATTACCAAATAAACTAAAAATTAACACACGTTCTAGCTGCCGCTTTAATTTCAACGCATAACTCGCCCACACTTCTTCATCGGCTAGCGAAATCAATTTATGTTCTGAAATTGCCACACTGGCAGTTTCTAAAAAGGAAAATAAACTGGCAACAAGCAATAAAAAAAATAAACCTATAAAACTCAATATATCCATTACCTTACCTACAAATATGTAACGATTCTTCAGAGAATGAATATTAACAGAATTTTAGAAAATATAGTATATAAACTAGTTATACACCCAATCCAAGGGTAAGCTCTTTAAACAATGAAGATGAAAAGTAACTATACTCACCCAGAATTAAATCAGGACAAATGAAATACCTTTAACACAAATTCAAATATTTTACAAGTAACAAATTTGATTATTGTTAGACAGCGGTTATTATCCTTATAATACCTCTATAAATGATCGACATTTATAAATCAATCACTAATTTAAATAAAAAAAACCTTATCGGAGAAAATTATGAAAACCTATCTCATGAAAATCATTACAAACGCAATTAAGATAATTGCAGCCGCACAAACAATAGAAAACCAACTTTACTATTGTCACTCTAATTCACTAAGACTAATAAACCCCAAAAAAAGAAAAACAAATCAAACAGCATGCTAACTACATGATCCAGCACAATATAAACTGGCATACCAATTAGACTTAACGACTTTAGTTTGATATGCCAGCAATAGTATGTACAAATTTATAAGTTTATTTCTTTTCGGTTACCTTAGCCATAAGTTTAGCAGCAATGCCTTGCGCAATATCCGTAACCTCAGCTGGTAAACCACCAATTTTATCAATCACGTCATGTACAGCTGCTGATAATTCAGCACCATGATTGGCTTTATCGGTAAACTCTTTTAATGCAGTTAATGCTGCATCAGGATCATTACGCACAACCATTGCCTGAGCTTTGATGACTTCATGGAAATCACGATCACTCCATTTAGGTTCCAGCTCACGCGCTTTATGAACCAGAATTCGAATTACAAACTCCTGTAATTGGTTGCGTTGAGCCTGAATTAAAGCAATAAAGCGAAATAAAGCTTCAACTTTATTTTTTACTGGCAAATTACGCTTTATTTCTGCCTGATAGTTTTTCATTAGCTCATCACGGTCAAATTGTGTCATGCTTGGCGTGTAACGCGGCGCACCAGTATCCGTTCCCCAAAATTTCTGAACTAACGGATTAGACCAAATATTAAAAAATATTTGCTCACGAACACTGTCCCGGAAATTTGCAATATTTTGTAGATATTGAGTGATAAACTTAGAACTTTCTTGTTGCATGTGTAAAAATGGATTACTTTCATCTAGTTGAATACGTTTTTGCTCAGCCTTAGTTGCCGCATCCTCAAAGAACTTCATCCATGGGTTAATACTATCAGCAAATAAGGTATAACTTAAACGTAATGGGCGGAAATTTTTAAGCCGATTGGCAACTTCTGGGTTATCATAAATCTTAAACCATGGATGAACCAGTTTATCATACATATAGCTAAGCGCTTCGGATGCTTTTGCAACCGTTGCAAACGCACGATCATCTTCAACATTGTTATAGCCCAGAGCTTTAATATCTTCAATTGTCCGTGCTTCATAGTGTGAACGCAACTTACCACTAATTTCTTCGCCTTCAGGCGTATCAACAACCAATTCATATAAACCAGGTGGTAAGATATCAATTGAATCCATATTTTCAACAAATAATTCATCTTCACGTTTACCAACTTTAGTTGCCGTAAAAATGGCTAAATGTCCAACTTTATGATTTAAGCAATAAACAATCGTTTTGCCACGTGCCTGAATTTCTTGTTCATCTTTATACATATCAGCAATCCAACCCGCGGATTGTGCTGGTGGACTGATATTGTCTCCATCAGAAACAAAAGTAATAATTGGTGAAGTAATTGCACGTAAATCAAGTTTAATTCCGTCCTCAGTAGTTAATTTACCTGTGGTTAATTCATTGCCCACAAATAATTTATCTACCAGCCATTTGATTTCTGGCGTATTAAACTGAATAAAGTCACCCCACCATTTTTCAAACTGTAAATAGCGTTCACTTTCTTTGTCAATATTGGCATATAAGTCATATTGCTTGCTCCAAAGGAAATTGGCTGGATTTAGTAAGTCAAAATTTAGCACCAAATAAGTTCCATCAAATTTACCGCCACCTAAATCACCCAAGAGAGAATTAACCCATGAACCACCGACCATACCACCAGCATAACGCATAGGATAACGTCCGCGTTCACCATTCCAATATGAGAGCGGTGAACCAGCAATCATTATCGGCCCAAATATATCTGGACGTTGCATTGCACTAAACATCGTCAAGTATCCTGCGGCACAATTACCCATCGCGCACATTTTAGGTGAATTAGGATGTAGCTCAGCTACTTTCTCGTAAAATTTAACCTGTCCTTTGATAATATCCTCATAAGTCTGCCCATCTACCGGTGTTGAATTAAAGCCAACAAAATATACTGGATGTCCATTTTTTAGTGCATCGCCAATTTCACTGTCTTTTTTGAAACCACCGATCCCAGGGCCTTGTCCAGCACGTGGATCTTGAATCACATAGGGGCGTTTGTTATTATCTGTCACAACACCTTCAGGTGGTAACATCCTAGCCAACCAGTAATTAATCGGACGTTCAAAACTTGAGCCATCCATTAATTTTTCAAATTTAAAATTCAGCACGGTTGAAGAATTATCTTTGGTCATGTCAACCATTTCGTTACCACGTTTGCGCATTACATCCATAAATAATGAACTGCGTTGCATAGCATCAGTTACATAATCCTGAAACTCTTTGGCTTTTGCCGTTAATGGAATTTTACCTGCCAATAGGTTTGTTCCAAACATTGGGTTTTTACTCATATCTTCTCTCCTCTTTACTACTTTTTTATTAATTTAAATTAAATAATTCAACTACATTATTGGCAATCATTAATTCTTCATCGGTTGGAATCATATAGACCGCAACTTTAGAATTTTGACTACTGATTTTATGCATCTGATTGCCACCAACTGCATTATCATTTGCAGTGTGATCAAGTTCAACTCCCAACCATAGCAATTTTGCACTGATTCGCGCTCTAAAACTAGCATCATGCTCACCAATCCCGGCAGTAAATACCAAAGTATCCAAACCACCAAGTGCTGCAGTATAGGCACCAATATACTTTAATACCGAGTACTCAAAATACTCTAATGCTTTTTTAGCATTTACATCAGGACTTTGTTCTAATTTTTGCATACTCTCCGAAATACCTAGAGAAGCCCCGAGCAATCCGCTATGTTTCTCAAGATCAGCCTCCAGAGACTCAACACTGTAGCCACATTGCTTTAATAAATAAAATGCAGCATCTACCGGGAAATCACCAGAACGAGTTGCCATCGGAACTCCAGTTATTGCACCAAACTGCATACTGGTATCAATGCTCTTACCATCTAACATTGCACACAGACTCGCGCCGCCACCCAAATGAGCGACAATTACTCGCTGTGCTGTCGGAACTTTTTGTGTCAAAACTCGGCTAATATAATCATATGAAATTCCGTGAAATCCCCAATGACGCACACCTTTAGCCGTGATCGCTGGTGGAACCGGATAAAACTCTGCAACCCGAGGCATTGTACGATGAAATGAAGTATCGAATGTTGCACTTTGCCTAATTTCTGGAAATACCTTAGCTAGAGCTCTTGCGCCCATCACCTCATAATATTGATGTGTCGGTTCAATTTTGCTTAATCCTTCCAGATAATCCAAGCTATCACTATCAAGCTTGATTGCCTGAGTATAACGCTCTCCACCCAAAACAATGCGATGTCCCGCGTAGGCAATATTTAACTGAGGAAATTTTTGCCGCAAGATTGCTAATAATTTATCCAAAGCAAGCTCATGATTTACCTGCTCATCAGGAAATTGTAGATCAACTAGTTTCACATCATTAGAATTATTTACAACTAACGTTGCAGCAGCAGGCATCGCGGCAAAACCACCCTTTGCAACTATACTTAGCTCGCTTTGCTGTAACTGATAAAGTGCAAATTTAAGGCTGGTTGATCCAGAATTTAAAACTAAAATACCATTACCCTGCATTTTATTAACCTTTTTTCAATTTACTGTGTGCGATCAAAGCAGCAGCGGCAGTAGAGTGAAGTCTGGTTTGTTCATCATCAGAACGACTAGTCACAATAATTGGCACCGCAGCGCCCAATATAACGTCGGCAGCATCAGCTTTGCCCATAAAAATCATTTCTTTATACAGCGCATTTGCCGATTGCAAATCCGGCATAATCAAAATATCGGCATCGCCCATAATTGGTGATTTGAAATGTTTAATTTTAGCTGACTCAGCTGAAATTGCAATGTCTAAGTCAATCGGACCATCAACAATACAATTCTCAATTTGTCCCCGATCTGCCATTTTGGAAATAATTGCGGCATCAACAGTTGCTTGCATTTTTAAATTTACTACTTCAACCGCAGCAATGATTGCTACTTTGGGTAACTCCCAACCTAAAGCGCGCGCCATATCTACCGCATTTTCGAGTATCTGGACTTTTTGTTCCAACGTTGGTGCAATATTCATCACCATATCTGCCAAAAATACCAAACGATCATAAGTTGGTAAATGCATTAAACAACAGCTACTAATTAGACGTTTAGTACGCAGGTTATACTCTGGCTGTAGCACTGCATGCATCATTACATCAGTATGCAAACTACCTTTAACTAGACAATGTACCACACCGCTACTTGCCATTTGTGCAGACTTGGCGGCGGCTACAACATCATCGGTTACATCGACAATTTTCAGTCGGCTAATATCTAGTTTATTATCAGCCGCTATTTGCTCTATTTCAACTTTAGGTCCAACCAAAATCGGATCTAGAATGCCTTTTTCGTAAGCTTCCAAGGCTCCATTTAAAGCTACCACAGAACGCGGATCTACAATTGCAGCAGCAATCGCACCTAAGGATTGGCATTTTTCAATTAAAAAATCTAAGTTTGACATTCCCATTCTCCACTTTATTATAATTACTATAAAAAAACTCCAGAAATATTCTGGAGCTTTAGTTTAAACACGGTTAGTTAACATATCAGTAAATTTAGACCACAAGTCTGGATTTAACATATCCATTTTACCGCTCTGACGAAATTTTAGAATTGCATCTTGAATCGGCTGTGGGAACAAAAACATTATATTATTTTGTGCCATCAGTTTTTTACTTAGTTCATCAAACAAGCTATAACGTTTACTTAATAAGCGCTGGAAACGTGATGAAGACTCTTGAACATATTTACGATTAATATTAAAATAGTCCATCGGATTTTTAGAACTCATCAACGCCTGCATATGCTCTCCATAAGCTTTATAACTCTCGGTCGCATAATCTTGGTTTGAGGAAATTATCTTTTGGTTAATCTCATTGATATTACTGACCAAGTTGCGAATATCGGACACATATTTTTGATAAGATTCTGGGCTAAATGAAACTTGTTTTGACATACTGACTCCATAAATAGATTTGAGGATAACCACAATTTATATACCATTATTTTAACACAATTGCACCACTAATGAACATTACATAGTTGGCAACACTATTGGAGCAGGTGCTGATTGATTAGTTTGCTGATCAATTTGCTTAATATACTGCTGATCCATACTCTCACCAATAGCCTGTTCCTGAAAATATGCTTTACGAGCATCTTTGGAACTTTGCTCCATTAATTGTTCTTGTCCCTGTATGTATTGAAATTGTTGCTCAGGAGCGCCCGATTGCCCTTGATATTCTCCCATACCTTCACCGTTAGGCATAACAAAATCATCGCCCATCATATCGTCACCCATGTCATATGGATTACCCATATAGACACCCATTGGAGTTTCACCATAAACATAATTCGGCTGATAAACTGCAGGTGGTCCATTATCGGCAAACGCAATAGCAGATATAAAAACAGCAGCTATATTTAAAAATAATTTAATTTTCATATACTTAATTATTAAAAATTGGGGTTGGGTTAACTGGTTTACCATTTTTGCGTAACTCAAAATGCAAAATTGGTTTGTCACTTTCTGTTTTACCTAATTCAGCAATTTTCTGCCCACGTTTAACAGTATCACCTTCTTTTACCAAATTAACTTTATTGTGTGAATATGCCGTCAAATAATTGTCAGCGTGCTTAAGGATAATCAAATTACCATAACCTTTGAGACCATTACCGCTGTAGACAACCTTTCCAGCGGAAGAAGCAAGTACAGCTTGACCCTCGGCTCCAGCAACATCAACTCCTTTAGTTGTCGCACTATATGCCTGTACAATTTTGCCATCAGCTATCGGTGCTAACCAATTAACACCACCTAAAGTAGCAGCACCTGCTGCCGTAGTAGCTGCTGTTTTAGCGCCCACAGCACCGGATGCATTAGATTTAGCCTTAGCTTTAGGCGCTGGGGTAGCACTAACAACAGTACCGTCATCATCTTCATCTACTTTTTGTATTTTAGTACCTGGTGCGGTAGCATCCGCAGTAGTAGCAACAGCTGCAGCACCCGTTGATACAGCAGCAGTTGGCTGTTGTGTCACTGGTGGAGTAGTACCATTCACAATTGGTGCAGGGGTTGCCCTAGTAAACGAACACGCGCCCAATACAATAGTTGTGGATAATAACAATAATATTTTCTTCATCTTAGATCCTCTTAGCTAGTTAATGCATCAACAATCGGCATTTGTTCATAATTGGTCGGCAACACCTCAATTGGTGTTATTGAAACTTTTTCCTGTTTCATAAAAACATCTAAATCAGTTCCAATTTCATATTCTTCCGGCTCACTGGAGTGCCCTTGCCAATAAATTATATTACCGCGTGGAGTTGATTGTTCTATCAACGGCTGATGAATTGGGCGTAACCCGAGCTTGGTAGTTTCATAACCTTTTATTTCGTCGTATGGACGATTGGGAATATTAATATTCCAGATAAACACATCTGGTAAGTACTTATAACTGCGCTCCAACTTAGCCACTAATTCACTGACAATGCGTGCAGCAGACTCTAAATGATTAAATTTATTATGTGTCTCTTTACTAACTCCATTGGTCGAAAATGCCAATGCTGGAATCCCGTGTAGTGTTCCTTCTCGCGCCGCACCAACTGTACCAGAATAAAGCACATCTTCACCAACATTTTCACCCATATTAACCCCTGATACGACTAGATCAGGATAATTATCCACACTACCATAAACGCATTGTAATCCTAAACGGACACTATCTGCCGGTGTGCTGGTAACAAAATAAACTCGTTCTTCAACTTGGGTGATACTGATTGGATTATAAACAGCAATTGATTGCCCTGCACCGCTTGAATTGCGTTCAGGAGCGATCATAATCACATCGTGCCCGGCTGCCAACAATCCTGCAAACACCGCTTTTATACCAGCGGCAAGATAACCATCATCATTCGTCAATAAAATTCGCATATAGTTCCTATTTATAATAACGTTGACTAAATTCCAGCATCCGATCAATTGGTTTACGTGCCAGCTCGATTAATTCAGGAGTCAGATAGTCAATCTCGATTCCTCCTATACCAGCTTGTGCTGCACGCACCGCATCTAAAGAATTAAGCTTCATATATGGGCATGAATTACATTGACAGCCACTGTAAATTGGTGCTTGACGTAAATCTAAATCTGGACGGGCTTTTTTCATATTATATAAAATGCCATCTTCGGTTGCAACAAAGATAACTGCATCAGCTGCGCCATCGAAATCACGTACCCAATTAAGCATCTGACTGGTTGAACCAATATAATCTGCGCCATGTAATACTGGCAATGGACTCTCAGGATGCGCGATTAAAAATTTAGCGCCACTAACCGAAGCATAAGCTTCATCCAATGCTTCCTGGTTAAACTTATCATGAACCTCACAGACCGCTTCCCACAGCGGCATATCGTAACCATATTCAGAGTTAAGATATGCGCCCATATTCCGATCAGGTGAGTAGATTACTTTTTTACCATCTGCATAAAGATGGGCAATAATATCATCGACATTGCGTGAAGTAACAATCCAGTCGGCTAGAGCTTTATGCTCTGCTGATGAATTAACATATGCCACATGTACATAATCAGCATATTCTTCCCGCCATTTCTTAAGCCGGTTAATATCCGTCATGGTAACCAATGAACAAGTTGAATCAGTATGCGGCAAAATCACCTTGGTCTCAGGATTAAGAATTTTTGCAGTTTCCGCCATAAAGCGCACACCGGCAAAAACAATAACGTCGGCTTCAGAATCTCTGGCATATAGAGACAGTTCCAGACTATCACCAACCTTATCCGCCAACTCCTGAATTTCAGGAGTCGTGTAATAGTGGGCTAAAGTCACTACTTTAGTCATAATTTAAAATCCAAAAATACTAATTGTTTACACTATACTCGAAGTATTTGATTCTTGGACGCGAAGGATTGATAAAAAAGACGACGCAATGTAGATAGAGCTACATAAGGAGTCTTTTTTAAAATCCGACAAAGTCCAAGATTCAAAGACGATGAGTATATTAAATCTTGTCATCTATACTCATCAACTGCACATTCCCACCCGTTGCTGTAATATTAATACTCACGGTGCGTTCGGTTACCAAGAAATGTATGTTATAGCCATGGTCTGTTTCTTGCATTACGCCAGTTAACAGGCTGTCACGTTTTGCCAGCTCATTTTTTATATTGGTCAAATTCGCGTAATTTTTGCTTACCAATAACACATGAATTAGTTCAACTTTAGTAAGGTCACTACTGAAGTATGATTTATTTGGAAGATAACGTCCTAAACTATCCGCAACGCCATCCTTGGGTAAAATCACCTGATTACCACTTGCTAGAGCATAAACCACTTGAACACAATACTCATACAAGCTATCCGCCAAACATCCGACAAAACCACGGGCAGCAAACAACATAAAGTTGCGTTCACCAGTTGGACCTGGTAATTCAATTTGCTCGGTTAATGGCGAAATTCCTTTCAAACGCGTAGCTAATGCCAATAATTCAGTAATTTGTGCCTGATCAAGAGATAATTGCCCGAGGCTATTAACAAAATTATCCAACTGCGCAAAATTTGCAGCTTTCTTAGTAACTTTAGACTGAGGGTGAGCCGCAGTATTTACCAAGCGATATAAGTACAATGGGCCACCAGCTTTAGGTCCAGTTCCCGATAATCCTTCACCACCAAATGGCTGAACGCCAACTACGGCACCAACCGTGTTGCGATTGATGTAAATATTCCCAGCTTTAATATTATTATATACTTTGGCAGCGGTCTCTTCTAAACGGCTATGTAAACCTTGAGTTAAGCCATAACCACTACTATTAATTTCGGCGATTACTTTATCTAAATCTTCACCAGCAAAACGAATAATATGAATGACTGGACCAAACACCTCACGTTTTAACTCTTTAATTGAACCAATTTCAAATACGGTTGGCGCAACAAAAATTCCATCAGCACATTCTGGCTGAAGTTTAGTTTGGTAGCACATCCGTGCCGTTTTTTTCAATTTATCAATATGATCCAATAGAACTTTTTGCGCTTTAGTATCAATTACTGGACCAACATCGGTATTTAATAAACACGGATTACCGACCCGTAGATCATCCATTGCACCTTTTAGCATTTTGATGGTTTTATCGGCAATATCCGCTTGTAAATATAATACTCGCAATGCCGAGCAGCGTTGTCCAGCACTATCAAAACCTGATGTGACCACATCTAGCACCACTTGTTCTGGTAGCGCGGTTGAATCAACAATCATTGCATTTTGACCGCCAGTTTCGGCGATTAATACTCCCGAATCAGCTTTTGACGCTAAATTTTGATTAATCGTCTGCGCCACTTCGGTAGAACCAGTAAAAATAACGCCAGCAACACGCGGATCTTTAGTTAACTGATTACCAATAATACTACCGCTACCGATCATTAATTGTACTGCCGCAGGAGGAACACCCGCTTCATGCATTAATTTTACTGCATAGTGGGCAATCAAGTTAGTTTGTGCCGATGGTTTCGCAATTACAGTATTACCCGCAACCAAACTACTCACTACTTCACCAACAAAGATCGCCAATGGGAAATTCCATGGACTAATACAAATTACCGGACCAAGCGCTTTATGAGTATCATTATTAAATTCATTGCTTACCTGAGCAGCATAATAACGACAGAAATCAACCGCTTCGCGCACTTCAGCAATTCCATTACTTAGCGTTTTACCTGCTTCACGCACGACAATATTTAAAATCTCATAATAATTTTGCTCAAGTAAATCGGCAAATTTAACAATCATAGCCGCACGTTCTGACGGAGCTGTTTGTGACCACGCAGGAAATGCACTAACCGCATTACTAACCGCAACACCGACTTCATCCAGATTAGCATTCAGTACTTCACCAACCGTATCATTTTTATTGGCTGGATTAATAACTGGTTTAACTTCGCGCTCGCTGATTACATAGTCCCAAAGCAATGGCTCCGCACGATAACTCTTAGTCAGAAATTGATTTAATTTCGCTTCTAATTCACTAAGTTGAAATTCATCTGATAAATCCAAACCTAATGAGTTTATCCGATTTCTAGGATAGATATGACTTGGCTTATTGAAGAATGGATTAGACGCCCGCTCAGCTTTTTGCATTAATTCAACTGGACTTACTACCAATTCACTAACTGGAATAGAAGGATCAACTAATTGATGTACAAAAGAAGAATTTGCACCGTTTTCTAATAAACGGCGTACTAGATATGCCAATAAAGTTTCATAAGTTCCAACCGGAGCATAAACACGGCAAGTTAGATTTAAATGCTCTTTACCGACTACATTATTGTAGAGAGTTTCACCCATGCCAAATAAACACTGGAACTCAAATTCTTTATCTTCAGCTTTTGCCATAGTATAAATTGCCGCTAGACTATAGGCATTGTGGGTTGCAAATGCTGGATAGATTTCACTTTGTGCTGAGAGCATTTTACGCGCACAAGCTAAATATGACAAATCGGTATAAAATTTACGCGTAAACACTGGATAATCAATCTGACCGTCAACCTGTGCTTTTTTAATTTCACTATCCCAATAAGCACCTTTAACCAAGCGCACCATAATTCGATTATTGGCACGTTTTGCCAAATCAATTACATAATCAATTACATATGGTGCACGGCGTTGATACGCCTGAATAACAAAACCAATTCCACCAAAGCCTGCCAAGTCTTTATCCAAGACTAATTTTTCTAATAAATCAATTGAAATTTCTAAGCGTTCGCTCTCTTCAGCATCAATAAACAATGCAATTTGATATTGTTTTGCCAATAGATATAAATGTTTTAGTCGTGGGAATAGCTCGCTCATTACACGATCACGTTGCGCACGCACATAACGGGGGTGAATCGCCGATAATTTAACTGAAATACCTGGACCATTTTTGGCGCCACGCCCAGCGTTAGCTTTGCCAACGGCATGGATTGCATCAATATAACTTTGCATGTATTTTTGTGCATCTTCGTCAGTTAAAGCTGCCTCGCCCAACATATCATAAGAGAACTGATAACCTTTGGCTTCTTGTGGCACAGATGCTTTAAGAGCATCTTCAATATTTTCACCCATCACAAACTGATTACCCATAAAGCGTACGGCTGTTCCCATTGCTTTACGAATTAATGGCTCTCCCCATTTACCAGCTAATTTAACAATACTCGAAGTTAAACTCTCCCGACTGTCAGCATTAACCAATTTACCAGTTAATAATAACCCCCAGCTTGAAGCATTTACAAAGAAATTATCACCCTTAGTATGGCTTTTCCAGTCGCCAGTTTTAATTTTGTCGCGGATCAATTTATTTTGGGTGTATGAATCAGGAATCCGAAGCAGGCTCTCCGCCAGACACATTAAAGCAATACCTTCCTGAGTGGAAAGTTTAAACTCCTGCATCAGCGCATCAACACCTTTGCCTTTGATTCGGTTAGTTCTTACTTTTTCAATTAGCTCAGTAGCGAGTTGTTTAACCTCTGACTCTTTAGCAGCATCCCAGCCTAAAATAGCTTCTAAATTTTCAATACAGGATTGCTCATTGTGACGATAGTTTTGACTAATTCGGTTCTTTAATTCAGTTTGAGATTTGAGTGCGAGATTAAACATTTGACACCTTTGATTAGATTAAAATATTAGTCTAAGATTATACTATAAAGCTAGTAATTATGCAGCGAAAAGCATCGGGTGGCAAAATTTGTGGTGTTAGGAACTGGCTTATTTATCGTAGGAGTAACAACTTGAAGCCAATAATTTTTGATAAATATATAGCTGTTTAGAGTAAGTAATTTCCAGGAGCAATAGGAAGTTCTGATAAATCAAGATAAATTTGTTCACTGAGCACTAGCTGTGTCAACTTGCTGGAATGACTACAGTGGAACTCATGATATAGAGTTTGTAACTCATTCTTTACTTTTACATCTGAGATTAAGTTACCCGTAATCGTAGTTAGCGTTTGCGCAATCTCTTTACGATTGTTAATTCCAATCAATAAACAAAATAAAATTTGTTTCTGCACCGCAGTTAGGCTTGGCATAGTATTAACGTTTAATTGGTTGGACATACCTAAAAATTCACGTTGTAAAAATTTACGATGCAAATTGGGTAAAACTCGTTCCGTACTAACAAATATTCCAACCACCTGATTTGTAGCATGATTTACTAAAACTCGCTTACGTACCAGATAATTACGAATTTCAGAATTTTTTTGATAAAAATAAAATGAAGTTTGAGGATTTCTATCCGACAACAGCTTTAATTCTTGCTGACGGATATTTTCACGAATTGTTACCGAAACATCGCGTGCAGCATTAAAAGTTGAGCCGAGAATTTCTGCATCAAGATTAAATTCTTCTGCCATTAGATCAGTAAATGCAATAAATTCGCAGCGCACATTTTTTATCAATGCCATTTCATTGTGACAGACATTATTGAGATAGCCTATATACTGACATAATGCTTCTTCATTGCTTAATGTTGGCATCTCATTAATTTTATTTGCATATTCTTTTATAATAAACATAATCTTCAAAAACCTTTAACTTAACTGCCACAAGCATTAATTATATTATAAACTAACTTTGTCAGTCATCTAATGTTAACGCCAAAGTATACTCAAACGGACTCGAAATACTAGTAGGCGATTTATAACGAAGCCTACACCCAAGTCAGGAGGGAGTAAATCAACGGCCTAGGATGATGAATCTGACTGAGTATAGATTATATACGCAACAGTATTATAGTTATGCCAAAATACGACAAATTAATTAAGTTTTATATGAAAACACCCTGAAAAATATAAAATATTGGCAAAATTTAAAAATAGCTACACCATAACAATCAAATCTAATTAATAATATAGTCTGGAATGTAATAAATTTAGAGGAACTCACATATGAAAAAATCACTTAACCTGACGTTAGCACTTGGATTAGGCATATTACTTGCTGGTTGTGCAACTAAAATGGATCCAACGACTAAGGCTCCTGGATTTCTACCAAACTACAGCTTATTAAAGCCAGTTCCTAGCCCAGATGGAACACAAATATACAGCTATAAAAACCCAGACGCTAAGTTGAGTGATTATCATGCTGCGATTATTACACCTGTTGCTTTATACCAAACGGCAACTGAAAGTGGCGTGACGGCAGAGCAAATCGAAAAAGCGCGAACTAATATCAATATCGGGATTCAACAAATTGTTAGTAATAAATTACCGATTACCGATAAATCTGCTCCGGGTGTAGCACGTGTAAACGTTGCAATTACTGGTGCGATCTTAGAAGGCGATAGTTTCTCAGTTCGCAATTTGGTACCTATTTCAGCGGCAATAAAACTTGCATCTATGGCTACCGGATTGGATAACAAAAAACCAATCATGGTTGTGGAAATTAAAGTAGTTGATAGTCAAACTGATAAATTACTTAAAGAAACAGTTACAACCATTAGTGGTGAAAAATTTCGCATGACTAGCAATGCAGTGGAAGAGTTTCAAAAACTTGCTACCGAATGGGTACAACAAGCTTTAAAATATTCTAGCAATAACTAGAGCTCCACTTTTTGCACGTTTTTTCTAGTGCCGTAAATCACTTTGAGTATACGGCACTAGAAATTTTATCTATTGCATATAACTTGTAAACTTGCGATAATTACATCATCTACAACAATTGGTGTATTATCAAAATGTATATTAAAAACCGTAAATTAATTATAAGTAGTCTATTAGTTGCTAATTGTGGCTTAATCATATTACCCTGGGATTTTGCTCTGGCAGCGAGCTGTTTGGCAATCTTCAATTTATTCAAAAACCGTGATTATCTATTTAGCGCACTAATTGCAATGACTGCAGTTATCAGCGCAACAATCGGTAGCTTAATGCCGTCAATTATTGTTAACCTACATAACTTAAACATAGCAATGGTAAATGTTGAAAATTTAAAAATAGTGTTGCTAATCATGATTGTTCCACTATTTATTAATCTATTATTCATCTCATCTTTTGACGACGTACCGTTAGGAGAAAGTGAAAGCTAATTATTCCTGCAACCTAAAACTATGACGAGCCCAATGATTAGTTTGATAATACCAATATGTATTTATAAATCTTCTACATTTAAACTTCAACTAGTGGATACTCCTCCATATAGACTTCACCATCTGTACCATAGTATGAGACTTTTCGAGTGACAAAATCAACATCATACCCTATTACTCCAGCTTCCCACGCTGAATTTAGAAACTCAGGAAAAGTGCTGTGACCATTCTGATCTTTTCTAAGTGCAATAATCAATGATTCACGATCGAATGGGGGGATTTTATGGGTCCCAGTAACCAGAGGCATCCCTTGTTGGACAATATTTCCACTTTCCATCAAATAAATTGACTGACATGATGGTAATGACCAGCGATTCATGGTTACTCCAGCTTGCCTGAGCACCTCTGCCATCACAGGGAATCCACCAATTTTTGGGCGAATTGACATTGCGTATTTTTGTGCTTCGGTAAGCTTATTAATAATATCATTCATAAAAAATCTCCTCATCTATCTAATAGGGGTTATATTAAGCTTGTGAACTTTAGCTAACTTCATAAGAATACTTGTCAGATTACTACGTTCAAACTCTGTAAGCACTGAAAAGAAATTCTCATCATTTTCGTCGGCGATACTCGAAAGTGCTGGAATAAGTTCAGCAGCTTTCTGAGTAATACTTATTTCCAAATAACGACGGTCATTCCCAGATGCCTTACTAATTACAAGCTCTTTCTTGATCAAACGATCAATGAGCTTAGAAACTGCACCACGAGTAAGTCCGGTAAATTCAGCTAATGTACTAGGAGAAGTTTTCTCAGCAGCAGAATACATTTCTCTAAGTATCACCCACTCAGCAACAGTTACGCCACTTGAGAGTAACTTCCTTGCAAATGAATGAGATACTGCATTTGAGACCACTCTAAGTTTATATCCAATGTGTGATCTTAGTTTACTAAGTTCTAATTCTTTGGGATTCATGGCATTATAGCTTTTACTTAAATACTTAAATTAATACCCCTATTATAGTTTACTAGGAAACTATTGTCAACAAATATAGATTATGCTTTAACACAATAATATAAAATCAAACACATAACAAATAGATAACTATTACTCAACTTACTTTTGCTTAGAGTTGTAATTTGCAATGTAATCTTATATTGGATATGAAATTCTCACAGGATGATTAACTACGGGGATGAAGTAATTTGAAAACTAAAATAACAAGAAATCGAGGTGTAGCGATAATAAGTTGGTGCACCCGACAAGAGAATATCTCTTTGATTTTTAACTATAATCCATTCCATAATATGCATAAAAATCGAAAACACTTGATACATTTATAATTTTTGGTAAATTAGAAACGAGTTTAGCTGGAATATCATAGAGAAATCCATTGCTTATCGCAATAATTGCTAGTCTTGTATTAACGCTAACGTTAAACTTGGGATGTATCTGACGATTTATCATTACCTTTACAGAAGCTTCAGAAATTCTAGAACCATAAATATTAGATAAGATATCCGCAATCGCTTTATATTTGCTACCAATTATCATCAAAAAAATTATTATTCGCTCTCTCTCTGAAAAAGACGCAGGAGATATTTTAGGAATCTTGATAAAATCATAATCATTATAATGTATTATTCTGCGGATTAACTGTCCCATCAAAAGATCATTTCTCATCTGATGTATTTTTGAACAAAAAGCAATTACTTCATTTTTTTGATCGAGAATTGGAAACACCATCGCTTTGTGAATGCCGTAAGAGTCAGAAGCTATATTTTTAATCAAATAATTACAAATATAGGGGGTTTTTTCTGATAACATTTTGTTGCGTACACTAGGGATTGACTCTTGACCCAACTCTTTGAGCATTTCCAAGTCATAGGTATCGGCACCTTCAAGGCTATTTATACCTAAAAACTTATTTACTATTTCCGAAGTATAAATACACTTGTGGTCTTTATTCCAAATTATAAGCGCTTCCAATGAAAAATGCATTTTGTGGAAGCTAATAAAATTTGTAAGTTCTTTTGTAGTGTCGTTAATTTCATTGTCCTTTGTTCTTTTTCATATACTTTAGAAACAAGAGCTCTTTAATTAAAGATAACATACTCTGATAAACTTTTATATCAACTGCTTTCTTTGCTCTCTACAAAAGGTTAAATTGTAATAACCTGTCAATTACCATATCCTTTTCAGTATAGATTTTATATGAAATTTAGAGGTAGTATCACACTTTTATAAAGTTGTAATAGCAAAGCGTATACTCATAATGAGCAGAACATAACCTGAAATGATTTATATAAATTCATTAATGTATTAAATACAACCAATATTAAGAGGCTTGACTAGCTAGCACAGATTCTTTTTTATCTTTGGAGGCTATTTTTGACGCTTTTGAATGGCAATAGTAAAGTTTATTTTCTGTCTTGTTAGCATCTTCGATTAATTTCATTGTATTGCTTATAATAGTAATTATAAAACTTCTCATAGCTTTCTCCTGATTAATAACTATGTATTTATCATATTTAACAACTTATTTTGTATCATCTTATTTCTTAAATATCATTATTATAAATAATGACTATTGAGAAATTAGTCGGTATTGTAACAGCTATATTTGTAGATGATATGTTACCTTTGGTTACGTCGATGCTGTAAGGTAACAATTTAGAGTATGATAGATTCTCTATTTGCCAAAGCTTCCTTATCCCGAGTTGACATTTACAAATAAAAACGATGGTTATGTAACCAAAGGTAACACCTGGAGTCGAAATAAATTTATACAATAAGCGCTGGTGGTTAGGCTATTCTTAAATTATTTATAACGCTTGTTAGATAAAAAAGAATATTCGCCTAGCTAAGCAACTGAAATGCAATACAAATGCTAGTGGGGGAATATTCTTCATTTAATTGGACTGCATATCTAATCGAAGCAATATCAGCATCGTAATAAGCGAAATCGGTTTACTCTTTATTGTAAATCGTTACTAAACGCTACGCATAAATAGCGTCAATTAAGAAACTCACACAACTAAGCTATAGCGTGTCGAATTATTCGAGACTTCGCCTATATTGCATGTCATTGGTTGTCTAAGATGTTTAAAATTATTTTAAAAGGTATATAAAATGAAATATGGAAAAATAAGTTCCGTAGTTCTCTCGTGCTTAATCTTAAGCGCGTGTGGGGGCAGTAGCGGAGGAAGCGGCGGTTCTAGTAGCGGCGGCGGTGGCGGCGGTACAGTATCAACAGAAACAGTTCTCATTGATGCTATGACAACGGTGCCCGTTATGAATGGTTCTTCAACTAAAGGTACGCTGTATATTCATAACTATAGCAATACAACCGCAAATAATTTTAGTTTTAACTTGAGTAATGCGACAACAATGAGTAAGTTCAAGTCGGCATTAACAAGCCTTGGTATCCATTTAAATGGTGCAGTGAGCAATAATGCTGGCTTTACCTTGGTTAACCCTGAACTTTGTGCATCAATTCCGGCTGGTGGCTATTGTGCCATCAACTTTACCACACCAAATTTGACAGTAGGTGGACAAGGTAACACCCTAGTAAGCTTAAACTATACTTTAAATGGTCATAGTGCAACCGCAGTACAAGTTGTAAACTACCAATATCGAGATGTTACCTCACTAAATGGCGTAAACTTTAGTGGTAGCTTAACGGTTAGCGGAGCACAATCAGAAACTCGTCACGTAGTAGGCTATTTATATGGTGCCGGAGCGGCAGGTTCAAACTACAATAACGTAAGCTTAAGCTCTAGTTCAACAGCAACTACGGTTAGTAATGGCTTTATAAATGGTCAACAAGTTGTCTCTGGTCAGGTTATTCCAGTTGAATTTGCAGTTGGTTTGCAAAATGATACGACTACTGCGGTAAATATAACACCGCATTGGGGTTCAACCGTTTCAACCAATAAATTTAAATTAAACGCCGGTGGAACAAGCGTTGGAAGCGGTAGTTCCTTAGGTTTAACGTTAACTACCCTATCAGCAGCCCATTTAATTTTTGGTGATGCACCAATATTGACTGCACCAACTACATCAGCAGCAATAATTAACGTAACAAATAACGGTAATGCTTCTTTTCCAGCAGGCTTAACGGCAACGGCATCTGGCGGTGAAGCAAGTGAATTGACCATTACCAATAATTGCGCTAGTACTGTATTAACTGCTAATGCGACTAACTCGTGTACGGTCACTCTTGCAACCAGCAGCTACATACCAGGCAGTACCACAGTAACTTTTACTGATTCTAGTGGTACAGTGCAAGGTAGTCAAGTAATCTATTGGACTAATAGTACGCCAGTGCCAATGGTTTACGCGACCAATAATAACTCATCAATTATCTTTGGTAAGGGTACAACTCAAGCAACTGGTTCTGTAGTATTCTCTGTGTTTAACATTGGTAATGCGCCATTAACTAATGTCGTATACACTCCGGTTAATACTGGCCCAGCAACTTGGACACAAGATACGAACAGCTGTGGAACAACATTGGCTCCAGCTAGCAGTTGTTCTATAAATGGTCATTTCGTTGGTACTGACGATGGTTATGGAACATTTTACTATCGAATAGCTGGTTCTTTTAACTCGGTTAACTATTCGTTCCTATCACGTACTGTTAGTTACCAAATTAGTGCCAATCCATCATTGGTAATCACGCCAACTAATGTTAACATGTCAATTGTAGCAGATGGAACTACCACGAGTACACAAACCTTTGTGGTAAGCAATAATGGTAATGATAATGCATTGTTTACTGGCTTAAATTTGGTTGAATCAAATACTAGCGTATCACCGGCAATTACTGGTGGTAGTTGTGCAAGTGGCACTACACTAGCTCAAGCTGAGTCGTGTTCGGTAGTTGTGACTTATGGTCCAGCGGCAAATACAATAACGACAAGTGAGTCTGGAATTGCAGAAATAAATATTAATTATCATGGTGGTACACCAGATACTTCGTATAATGCACAACAGAGCTTTGACTATAGTTTACAAGCTAATGACAGCTACGTACTACTTAGTACACCAGTAGCGGTAGGTCTTACTGGTAGTGGTGTAGAAAGCGATCCTTTCGTTGGAACTGCAGCAGCTAGCCCGATGACAATAAGTGTAGACTATGTAAATGGTTCTACAAGCTATCCGATGACTAATTTTAATGTAAACACTAATAATTTACCTTATGGTGTTACGCTAAATGGTGCAACCACTTGTAGCACTGGTTCAACAACAGGCTCTTTGGGCGTGAATGGATCTTGTACTCTGGTATTTAACATTGACCGTGGATTGTTGGAATCTGGTCCATCTGGCGGTTCAGCAGTCTTGAATTTCACTGCACCAACCGCAAGCTGGACTACTACTCTTGGCAGTTATGAACAAGCTGGCACCAGTACTATCTATATCAATTATTTGCAACCAACTGTAGCGTTTGTACTATCGAATAACAATGGTTATTTTGAGTCAACTACACTAAGCATGACGGCGTCAAATGCTGGTGCAGGCTCAACGTTGCATGCGAATGTTTCGGCGGTTAGCAATTGGTTGGGAACTACCCCGCTAGCTTTATCGAATAACTGCACTGTCAATGGTGATACTTCGGTAAACTGTGATCTGAAAACTAGCTCATTGGGTAGTGTTGCGTACTTTATGCCAACACAAATCGAATCGAACGATACCGCAACGATTCCATTGGTATTTAGTACTAATGCAGGAGAGTATGCGTACTTGAATCCAAACTATACCTTCATTAGTTTCACAAATGTTACTTCCTCCGGAGTACTAAGTATCTTTGCCGGGAATGGTACTGCTGGTACACCAGTAGCAGGACCAGCAATTAGTTCACCGTTGGCCGTTGCTAAGGGAGTAGCAGTAGATTCCTTAGGGAATGTTTACATTGCTGATCTTATGAACTATGTCGTTGAAAAAATAAGCCCTGCCGGAATACTGAGTGTTTTTGCCGGGAATGGTACACAAGGTACACCAGTATCTGGAACAGCAATCAACTCCCCATTAGGTTCTCTTAATGGAGTAGCAGTAGACTCTTCAGGGAATGTTTACATTGCTGATATTACTAACAATGTCATTGAAAAAGTAACCTCTACAGGAGTGCTCAGTATCTTTGCCGGGAATGGTACTGCTGGTACACCAGTAGCAGGACCAGCAATCAGTTCTCCGTTAAACTCTCCTCAGGGTGTAGCGGTAGATTCTTCAGGTAATGTTTACATTGCTGATAATGGTAATAATGTCATTGAAAAAGTAACTGCTGCCGGAGCACTGAGTATCTTTGCTGGTAATGGTACGCAAAGTACACCAATAGCAGGAGCAGCAACCAGTTCTCCGTTAAGTAGTCCTGCTGGAATAGCGGCAGACTCATCCGGGAATGTTTACATTGCTGATGCGGGTAATAATGTCGTTGAAAAAGTAAGCCCTAGTGGAGTACTGAGTATCTTTGCTGGTAATGGTACTCAAAGTGCACCAATAGCAGGACCAGCAACCAGTTCCCCATTAAGTTCTCCTCAGGGTGTAGCGGTAGACTCCTCAGGTAATGTTTACATTGCTGATTATAATAACAATCTCGTTGAAAAAGTAACTGCCGCTGGAGTGCTGAGTATTTTTGCCGGTAATGGTATAACAGGTGCGCCGATAGCTGGGCCAGCAACCGACTCTCCGATAAAACCTTTTGGAGTAGCGGTAGGTAGTGGTAACGTTTATATCGCAGATGGTCCGTATGTAGTAAAAGTTATGCAATAACGCATTAAGGAAATAACAACTTAATACTATAAATCCCAGCCAAATAATCATCATGGCTGGGATTTAACATTTCCCTCATTCCTATTTAACTGCATGAGAATTTCATGTTAACAATACAGTTAAGTCAAGAAGCTAGACAATCAAAGGGTCCCTAAAGATATGCTGATTGAAAGAGTGTAACGATATATTGGTGCACCCGACAGGGATCGAACCTGTGACCTTCAGTTTCGGAAACTGACACTCTATCCAACTGAGCTACGGATGC
>CAYIZV010000024.1:0-37072 GCA_964367915.1 uncultured Neisseria sp. | reverse complement strand
ATATTAACATGGCAGAAAAAACTTTTCCTGTAATTGAAATTAATGACCAACGTAATGTGTCAATTGTCTTTACTCAGGGAATTGAATTCCCAGTAAATGTAAATAATAGTTTTGATGGTATTAAACAACTACCAATTAGTGTTAATTAAAATTTTTGAAAGACAAAAAATCATGAAGAAAATTCTTGCAACTTTATTGTTCATTACAACCTGTTCAACTTTTGCAGATGTGCCGGCTTCAATTGAATCACAAGTACGCTCCATGTTACCGAATACTAAAATTACTAAGATTAACTATGCACCATATCCTGGTATTTATGAAGTATTAGCAGGAGATAATGCTTTTTATCTGGGCTTAAATAATGAAAGCGAGATTATTGTTGGCCATATTGTAAATATTAAAAATATGCAGGATGAAACTCAAAATCATATCGAGCAAGCAAATACTAAGCGCTTTGATTTTAAGTCATTACCTCTTGATTTAGCACTTAAAGTGGGTAAAGGTAAAAAGCAAATGCTAGTTGTTATTGATCCAGATTGCCCATATTGCCAACAATTGGAAGCTTATCTTCATTCAAATCAAGATAAGTTAACCATTTATTACTTATTTATGCCGTTACCAATGCATCCGAATGCAGTACCGCATACCAAACAAATTCTATGCTCTAACAATCCAAGTAAGGCTTTATTTGATATCATGGTTAATCGCCAAGAGTTAGCTGCAGGAAGCGCTAGCTGTCAGTCCAAAGTGGATAAGCAATTAACATCAATTGCCGATTTTACTCGTAATAATGGGATTAATTCAACACCTTATATTATTACCGATACCAATCAGGTAATTGGTGGGTTTAATGTACCAGCTATTCAAAGTTTTATGGAGGCTAAGTAAATGAGGAAGCTTTTATTACTCAATATGAGTATATTTGGTTTAGTAGGATGTTCTGGGTTAGATAATCCATGCAATAGCCAGGGTGCAGGGCATTGTGCTAGTGTTACAACCGCATATCAAAATTCATTAAAAGAAACTGTGCAGCCTACTGATTTACCGCGCGGACAATCCATTGATGGTAGCAGTAGTGGTGGCACTTCTCGTCATGATGATAGCCCCAGTAATCAAAATCTAGTTGCCGCATATAACCTGCAACATACTTTCTCACAAATCCCTCAAGCCGGTGATGCACTGCGTTCTACGCCTAAAACTATGCGTGTATGGATTCTACCTTATGAAGATGATATGCATTTATACCATGATCAACAATATGTATATGCTGTTATTGAGCGTGGTAGCTGGAAATATAAAAGTATGAGTTTGAGTTCAGATCAAAATTATTATGCGAATACTATGCCTGCAGGTCAAGTTCAAAATATCAGTTATCAACCATTTGGTCCGGCTAAAGAATCTGCTCCTGCAGTAAGTAATCAAAATTTAATATCCGCAATTGGCAATCCATCGAGTGCTGGTAACGCAAGTCCTTTCTCCTCACAAGCTATTGCGGAAAAAAATACTGCTGCAATTAATAGCATCAACACCTCAGGTAGTAACTAAAATGTATCAAGAATACATTAGTGCACTTAAACGTAAGCTCAAGGGGTTGGAGCGGTTGATTAACTCCTCCAAAACCCCAGAGGATTTTTTATTGCGCAATGAAACTCCTCCATCCGTTGAGCTGGCTCAAAATTTTTTACGAAACTACCCCCTTAAACAAGTTATCAAAGCGCAGATGTATAACCACAAAAATGACTTTTTTTATCAAAATAGCAATTTTGGTTTTGTTTTAGAATTAGAAATTACTACATCAATTGCTACTGAATTAACAATGCTTCTGAATATTGGTTATCCGGAAGAAACATACTTAAATTTCTTTGTCAATTATAAAGGCGCAACTAAATCATCCGTTTTATTCACGGTTATCACTAAACTGGATAAGCAGCAGCGTGTAAACCATAATTTATTAGCTTCAATCCGCGATAAAATTATCAAATTTTTAAAAAGTAAATCATTACAATGCAAAATAGTAAACCCAAAATCTATCCTTAGTTTTTATAATCAAGTGATTGCGGGTTACGATGATAAAGCGTATACGAATAGTGAATATATTTTTGAGCAAATAATTGAAAATACTAACAACCAGATTGACAATGAAGGTGTTTTAACTATTCATGGTATTAATCATTATGTTTTTTATACCAAACAATATCCAAATGTTTCAGCTTCAGAAGCATATATAAATCCATTTATTACAATCTTAGAGGATTTTAATGATCTTGAACTTGATTACTATTACTCAGTAAATATCAGGTTAGATAAAAATAAAGACAAAGCGGCCACTAAAATTTATAGTTTCAATACAGCCTTAATCCTAATTGATGCGAATAATCAGGGACAACCATTAATTAATGATTTTCAAGACTATTTTAGATATAAGCATAATTGGTTAATTTACCTAAATCGTCTTTCACCACTCCAGCAGTTTATCAACTCATTACCACTTCAATTTGATCAGTCAGTTGCCGAAGCAATACAACATAGTTCTATAAATCAGAAATACCCGGTAAGTAAACTTGCTGAGTTACTACCAATT
Organism: uncultured Neisseria sp.; assembly: GCA_964367915.1. GTDB lineage: Bacteria > Pseudomonadota > Gammaproteobacteria > Burkholderiales > UBA11063 > Aquella. Next base: position 34,491 of record CAYIZV010000024.1, on the reverse strand, counting down.
GGAGCATTATCATGAATCTTAATACCGCTATAAAAAAAGTAAAGCCAAAGTTAAAGCAGTCGAAGCAGTCACTGCAAGCAATAATGACTAATTTAAGTAAAAAGAAACCTGAAGCTAATAAAATTAACAAAGATTATTTGGAACTTAATACACAGTTCTATATTGGGCAGTATCTAAATTATAAAGACTACGACTCTAAAACAGGGATATTTCAAAATGATAAATCTTATGGTTTTTGTATGTATGCAACGCCTATTAATGGTGCCAGTGAGCAATTAGCAAATCGTATTATGGGGCTTTTTGCATTACGCTGGCCAAAAGGTGCAACTATGTCATTTATGCTTTATTCTTCTAAAGAATTGAAAAGCAGATTTGATACCTGGTATAACAAACGTCAAGATGCCGCAAATCCGGTATGCCGTGAGATAGCTAAAAATAGAATCAAGCATTATATGAATGGGATTAATAAATCCCTATTTGAAAATGAAAAAATCATGCTCCGCGATTATCGGATGATTATTAGTGTTACCTTTGACGGTGAACTCGATAATTATCAGAAGAATGAAGTTAGTATTTTCAAGAAATCATTCATATCCACACTAAATAATTTAAACATTGATACTACGCAGATGAATCCAGATATGTTGCTGGATTTTACAGATGAAATATTTAATCGCAAGAATGGGTTCAGAGATATTAATTATAAGTATAATAAATATACTGATATCAAACATCAGGTTACTGGACCAGCAACGCGCGTTCTTATTGATAAAGATGGTTGTGCATTTAATGACACAGTAGTTAGGGGATACACAGTCAAATCATATCCAGAACAAGCAGCCTTAGCTCAAGCAATGGATTTAATCGGTGATATCCTAAATGATAGCACCCAGGTATCATCACAATTTTTATACTGCACTAATATTTGGTTCCCAGATAACAGCTCATTAAAAACAAAAATCAATGCAAAATCAACAAGAGCAATTCAAAATGCTGAATCTCCGATGGCGAAATGGGTACCAGATTTTGCTGATAAAGCAAAAGATTGGAAAGAGGTAAATAAGACACTTTCTGATGGCCAAGGTCTATGCTATTTTAACCAGGCATTTTTTAGTTTTTCAGAACTTGGATATTCCAACTATGCAGAACAAGATTTAATAGATGTATTTCGCTCTAAGGGGTGGAGCGTAGTTCCTACTTCCTTTATTGAATATCCAATGTTTTTAAGTTGCTTACCAATGCAATTTGATAATGAGATGTTCACTATCAATCAAAAACTTGGTCTTATTCGTTTGTTGCCAAACTGGAATATTGTAAATATTTTACCAATAATTGGTGAATGGTCTGGTAATAGCATGGGTAAGGGCATGATGCTATTAGGAAGACGTGGACAGTTACTAAATTTTGATATTTTTAATTCCAATGGTAACTATAACGTTGCTATTGCAGCCGACTCTGGTTCTGGTAAATCATATTTCATGAATGATTTAATTATCTCATACTTAGGTCTTGGTGCGAAGATTTTTATGATTGACGTTGGGCGCTCATATCTTAAACTTTGTGAAGTCCTAGGTGGTCAATTTATATCTTTTGGTAAAGATGTTGAAAATGTTTGTTTAAATCCATTCTCTAACATTTATGGCGATTCTGAAGACGTGCAGGATGATCTTCGAATGATCCGCGATTTAGTATGTGAAGCAATTTCGCCAACACCGTTAACTAATCTTGAGACTATGTATGTTGGTATTGCGGTTAATGAAGTTTGGTATGCCAAAGGGCGTAATGCTTGTTTTCATGATGTTTATGAACGATTAATGGAGCATGATGAAGTTTTAGTGCGAAATTTAGGTATTCAATTGCAACCATACTCAAATACAGGAATTTACAGTCGATATTTTAATGGTAAAGCTAATGTTGACTTCAATAACCAATTTGTTGTCCTAGAACTTGAAGAGTTAAATTTTAAACCCGACTTACGTGGTGTAATTTTATCCTTGCTAATGATTCGAATTGGTCAGGAAATGTATTTGGGCGATCGCAATCAACTGAAAATATGCGGTATTGATGAAGCTTGGGACTTATTCAAAGGTGGATCACGTAGCCAAACATTTATTGAAGCTGGGTATCGTAAAGCTCGTAAGTACTTCGGTTCATTTATCACAATAGTGCAACAAATAAATGATTACTACGCTAATGAAGGCACTAAGGCTTGTTTGACTAATTCAGAGTGGCAAATTATGTTGAAACAGAAAGAAGAGTCAATTGATCAACTCAAAGAGGATAAAAAACTCTCATTATCTGATTGGCAACTTGAATTAATTAAAACGGTTAGAACTAATAAGGGAGTTTATTCGGATGTATTCATCAAAGGTAATGGAGTTGGTACTCCAGTTCGTTTGATAGTGGATCCTTACTCTAATTTAGTCTATACCACTGATCCGCAAGATTTCCAATTAGTTGAGAATTTTAAAGCTCAAGGTTATCCAACTCATGAAGCGATAAACAAAGCGCTGGAGTACAAAGGGTTAGAGGCTGCATAGGTATAAATTAAAAACAATGGAGTATGCTATGAAAAAAAATAAAACGAAAACATCCAAAAATTATCAAAATAAAAGGAAACCATCCCAATCTGCTGTAGTTTCTAAGCATAATGATCATAAGAATGTAAGGATTACTGACAGTAAACATGGGTGTGTTCGTCAGTATGAATTTAATGTGTCATCCCATGAGCGACATTCTGACGATAGCCTAGTTCTAAATCGTAGTAAAGCTTATAGACAATCCACGTTAAGAAACAGTGGCAAATTTCGTGAAATTGCCTATTTACTTGATTATACACGCAGTAAAACCAAGCGTTCATTAACATAATAAATTACTTAATTTGAGGAATTAACATGAAAAATAATGAAATAGTAACCAAAAGTGAAAAGCCTAAATCTAATCGATTTATCCAGTTAATTGACAATAATCGTCAGCTGCTTAATTCAATTGTATTTAGTATCCTTTGTTCAGTGATTGTAATGACGCTATATCTTACAGTTATTGAGAAAAAAGTCAACAAACATATTGCTTGCGTGGATGTTCAGTCATTAATGAAAGATTTGACTGTTTCTACTTTTCAGCAAATGAATGGTTTGAGTCCAGATAAGCAAACTATGATTGCTGCTGATAACATCAAGCTAGGAGCTGCAAAGGTTGAACAAGCAATAGCAATGGTGGCGATAAAAAACAATCTTGTACTTATTCAAAAACAAGCCTTGGCTTATGACAAGGATGTTCCTGATTATACGGAAGTAGTGAGAAATGAAATTAAAGCACTTAAATAGTTATCAAAAAAAGATTTTAATTTGCTCTGTTATCGGTTTTTTGCTGTTATGGCAATTAGAAAGCTATCTGGTATATTCTTTATTAAATAAAGGATATAGCATCAAAATTAATGTTACCTCTTCTTTACCTGAACGATTCTGGTGGGTAGATAAGCATAAAACCACTAATTTTAAAGTTGGTGATTATTTTATGTTTTTAGCACCAAATGACAAAATGCTCACAAATGGAGAGAGTACGCCATTGATTAAATCAATTGCTGGCGTAGCAGGTGATGTGGTTAGCGTTAAGGGTACAGGGATTTATATTAACAATAAGGTAATAGGACATATCTGGCCAAAAACTGGTAAAGGGCATGTATTACATGCAATTGAACCTCAAACTATTAAACCCGGGTGTTATTTTGCTTGGACTCCAGCATTATATAGTTATGATAGCCGTTATACTGATATAGGATTAATATGCGAAAAAGATCATCGAATTTTAGCCTCAGCCAAGCCATTATTTTAATGGCAATGTTGGGGACTTGTAGCGCTGCCCCATTTACAACAATTCATGATAAGGGATGGTTCTTTTATGAGTCACACCCAGTGGAAAGCTTAGAGATTGAAAGTGTACCTAAGAGCACTAATCCAACAACAATGCAAGCTCCAGGAGAGAAAGCACAAGCTGAGCTCGAACAGCTTCAGAAGCAGCTTAAACAAGCAAGCGCGTTAGCGATTCTTTATCCAACATCGGAGAATGTTTGGAGTTATCAGCAGCTTAAAACAAGAATTTATGACATGAGTGGAGTACTAACTGACCAAGAAATGCGTAATGAATGGACTCGGCCAGACTCATATGCTGCAAATAACCCAACTGGTGGTGAAGGCCTAGAGATGAATCGAAAAGAATTGAATAATTGTTCGGCAGATCTTATCAGAAAATCAGGTGACACTTATGGCATGTATTTATTTACTTCAAAAAACTGTAAATATTGTGAGGCTCAGGTAAAAGTAATGCAGCAGGTAAACCGAAATTACAATATCAGCTCTATGGTTGTCGGTTTTGATGGTATTGCACCAAATAATCTTGGTGATCTTCCATTTGGTAATGATAATGGAATATCTAAGAATTTAAAGGTACAAAATGATGGTAAGCCTGTGACTGTAATGTTTAATGTTAAGACTGGACAAAGTCAAATTTTAGGTTATGGCTATATTCCACTAGATCAAATTAATAATCGTATTTGCCGGTTATACAGCAAAAAACTGGGAGATTTCTAATGTTTAAAAAATTAACCATCTTATTAGCGCTGAGTTTTATTACAAATGCGGCACAAGCTGATGTTGGTAGTGCGTTGACTGATTACTACAATTCTTTACAAGGCAATAGTAAAATTGAAAGGGCAACGCTAACAACTAATGGCTTTACTGGTGGTGGCTACTATCAGCGTGGAGCCAATGTTGACTTAACACTTGGTTATGTAACACCTCCGAGTCTCAAAGGTGGTTGTGGCAATATTGATTTTAATATGGGGGCATTCTCTTTTATTAGTGGTGATCAAATTGTTGAGGCATTAAAAGCTATTGGCCAGAATGCTAAGGCTTTATTATTTACTGAAGCAATAGAAATTGTATCAGCGTCACTCAGTGGGAATGTTAAATCTTGGATTGATCAAGCAAATAAATGGTTAGGAGTACTCAAGAACTCGTGCCAGGCATCGAGTATGTTAGCAGGTGGACTTAATAAATCAATGGGATTATGTCAAAATGCCGCACGGTTTAATGGTGGGTTGTCAGATGAAAACACTGTGCAATCTACTTGTCAATCAGCAGACCAAGGTATGAAACAATGGAAAGACATGATTGGCTCTAATTCCGGCGATTCACAGGAGGCTAAAAAAGCACTAGCACCACAAATTGCGCTGCAAGGTGGAATATTGCAGAACATCTTGGCGAATTATTTTGTGAGTGCCGGACGTGCTAGTGAAATACAGGTAGATCTTGGTAACTTAGTGCTTAGCACTGTTGGCGATGTTTATATAAACCCAATTGACAAGAATACCGATAATACTAAAGCTCAGGCGCTTCCAGTGGCAGTTAAGCGTTCATTTCCTATTGCTAATTTACTAGCATTTAAAATTGCTAATGCCGAAACACAAGCTGCCGATTCAAATTGGAAAGTATTTAACTGTGATTTTACCTGGGATAAAGATAACTTTAGAGCAAAGAATGTGTGTTTTAATGAAGCAACTGATAGTTACAAAGTATCTGATGCGAAATCAGTGGCAAGTTTACAGAAATTAATTTATACTAAAATTGAAAAAATACACACTTCGTTAACTAGCAATACTGGGCAAATCACAGATTCTGATTTAACAGTATTAAGTCTTGCTGATGCTCCAATATTTCAATTAATGCAGGCAGGGGTCGATGCTGGGATGGATGATTTTACTTATCCTTTGGTCGAGAAATACATGGATTATACTGTCCACAAAATCTATTACAATATTTTTGATGATATTTCAAGCTCCATTAATACTCAAATAGCTGCACTAGATAGTAGTTCCGATGCTCAACAACTGGCTCTGCTTAAACAAATCAATGATGGTGTCTTAAATACAAAAGGTGAAATCAGTAAACAGCTAACGAAAGATCAGCAAGAAAATAAATATGATCCAATGGAAGTATTACAAAGTTTAAACATAATTAGAACTCAAATACTTAAAAATGTCTCTCCAACTTTGCAACAGCAGCTTGTTTATACCTCAACCAATTTTAGGAATAATTAACATGGCATTTCAACCTATAATTTACTCATTTGGTGCTGGTGATTATCTTAACAGTATTTTTGAATCGCTATCAATTTTGTTTGATTTTAATAAACATAACGAAATGATCTGGCTTGGAAGAATAGCTGGCTTACTAGGTGTTATTTGGATATCTTTATCGAGTTTTGCATCACGAGGTCGAGATGGTTCTCCTGGTGCACTCGATTGGTCTTGGTTTTTAAGGTTCGCGATGATTTGGCTAGTGCTCATAGTGCCTAAAACAGATCTACGCATTGAAGATTTAACTAATAAGAAAACCTTTGTTGTAACTAGTGCACCTTGGGCGCTAAGTGTATTTGGTTGGTTTACTTCTTCAATGGGTTATGGATTAACTAACCTATATGAAAATGTTCTTGGTGGTGGAATGAACCCAGTAGAGTCATATAGTGGTAATGGAATAGCATTTGGATCTAGTTATTATAATTCATTACCAAAAATAGCCCGCTTTGATAATAGCAGTATGGAAACAGTACGCCCATTCATTGCAGAATGTTTAATACCTGCAGTTGGTCCAATTAATTCAAAATTTAGTGGAATAACGAAAGATCAACTTTTTACAACTACAAATTATAATGCAGCAATAGATGCATTAAATACTAACTATCTTCAAAATCGTTATGTCTATGTTAATGGCAGTACTTATACCTGTTTAGAATTAAGAGATAAGCTAAAAACTAGCTTTGGTACTAGTGGAGATCGAGTTTTAAAAGCTGCTGGGATTGCAAATTGGCAAGTTGTTAATGGTTTAGATAATGCATTTATAAAGCAAGCAACAGATGCTTCGGCCAATAGTCTAAAACAGGCAATGATGATTAATGCCATTCAAGCAACAGCACAATCTATGGCGGTACAGTATGGCGATGCAGCATTAGCAGATTCATTAACTCAAGCACAAGCTCAATACCAACAAGTAAGCGCCTGGAGACAAGGAAGTCAGTTTGCTTCCGTGTCATTAGTTTGGCTTCATATCGTGGCAGAAAGCTTAGTTTATGCAATATGGCCACTACTTTGTTTCTTATTTTTATTACCTGTTGGTTTTGCAGTTGTAATGGAATATATCAAGATACTATTCTGGTTACAAACCTGGCCAATACTTTATGCAATCTTGAATTCAATTATTGCCGTTTATGCTAAAGATCAAAGTCAAGCCTTAGCGATGGAATATTCAGGATTCACTATGAGTAATTTTTATCAAATTGGTGATATTAATGGTGGAGTAGTGGCAACTGCAGGCTATCTTTCAACATTAGTGCCAGTCTTATCGTGGATGTTCTTGCAACGAGCTGGTATGGCCGTTATGAGTGCAATTGGTGGATTTACTGGTGCGGTCAATAATACCGCCGAATCTGCCGGTAAGCAGGAGGCTTTAGGGAATATGGACATTAATCGTGTAAGTGTTAAAAATAGTAATACTGCAGGTGAGAGTACATCTGGTCTAGAAACGCAACGAAATATTACATCTGCTGGTACTGCAACTACCATTGGAGATAAGAGCTACTTTAATCAAAATGCAAGTAACTTACAAGTAACACCATCATCAACTTCAGAAACTCAAGCTAGATTACAAAATCAACTTACTGAAACTTATTCTAAGATGACCTCACACACAAATCAAATTGGCAATCTTCTAAGTTCAGGATCCAGTTCCGATAAAATTACTGCAGCATCAGTTGATGGTGAATCAACTGGTCGAGACCATTCGGCAATCACCGGCGGATCAACTGGACAAACATATGGTGGTGAGAAAAAAGTATCAGTTGGATCAGGGCTTAAATTGGGTGGTGGTTCAGGTGGTGGTAAAGCAGCAGAAACAACTACTGCCTCTGCTCCAAATCCATTTGAAACTAAAGCTCAAGCTGCAGTAAAAGGCTTCTTGTCAACAGCAGGAAGTTTTATTAAAGGCGTTGGTAATGCAGTATCAGGCAATGTAAATCAAAGAGTAGATCAATCTAGTTCAATATCAGATAAAGATAGTCTGGAAACTAAATATAATGATGCGGTAAAATACTCTGATCAAGCAGCTAGTAAAGCAACTAATGCAGCAGATGCAGAAAAATGGAGTAATATGTCCAGTGAATTAAAAGCCTGGAAACAGGATTATAACCATGCTCAAAGTTTACAAGACTCATTGACAAAATCACAGTCTGAAACATTCTCTATGCAAGAAAACCGTAGTCAAGCTTACTCTGAATTCATAGCTGATAAAGTAGGTGGTATTAATAATATTACTGATGAAGCATTAAGAAATCCAGCTTATCAAGCTGAGTTTAGTAAATCTTATGAAACTGGTGTATTAGCCAAGTCTGGTGGAGATTTTAATTCAGGATTAAGCACACCAACAGCAATAAGTAAACAAGAAATTCAAGGCAATATTAAACAAGAGGTATATTCTGGAGCGCATTCAAGCCCAAGATATGGTGCTGAAACAGCAAGTAAAGCTGATGGAGTCATTAATGAACACAAAAAAGCTAAAATAGAAGCCGAAATTAATGTAGATCAGAACCAAGCCAATGCTGCAAAAAACCAGAGTAATTGGTATAACGACTACGTTTCGACTAAGAAAGAAGCTACACCAATGAAACAAAGTTTACGAGATAAGTTTAAGAAATAAAATAAAGCCGCATTTGCGGCTTTATTTTCTACCAGTGAAATCCTCCAGAGCTTCTAGGCTCGCATTCACCAGTATTTATATTCCATCCCCAGTCGTCCCTAATGTAAATCCGTCTACCATCGTCATAGTAGTATTTATGATTAAATATAGAATGGACAATCCAAGAATAAATGGGAAGTATAAATGGAAAAATAAATAACCATGTTTGTGATATCTTAATTCCTGCATCCAAATGCTCAAAAGATAAGGCAAATATTGCAGCATCCATCATCAGGTTGGCTATGATCATAACACTATTTAATTTACTGTATCTACATAGGAGCAAATGAAGTAACATTAGCGATATAAATCCATATACAAACACTTGTCCAAAGTAATAGCTACCGCTTGTAGTAGGGAATTTATAGCTAAATGCAAAAATAACAACTAGAGCATTTATCATAGTAAAGGTAATATGACCGCGTCCTGGTTCTTTTCTTGTATTAATCATGGCAATCTCTTTTTTATGGGGTTAAATAGCGTTTTTCATTCTTGAAGTTGAATGCTTCAACCGGGTCTTCAAATGTAATGGTACGATTAGACGATTTCGGGATTTTACCTTCATCTAAATCCTTCATAATACAACGAATTTTATTAAAAAACTCTTCAGTACTTCCAATCTTAATTGTTATTGTGGTATCCATTTTTACTTCCATCCTTATCAATTAATTTGGCAAAAAATCATCTGAAAGTATTTCAGTAATTGACCATTCGCATTCTTTTGGAAATAATGAATCATTAAACCCCGTTTCACTAACGGCTTCTCGCACCGCATTTTTATAAGATTTAACAAAATACTCATCAATCCTAAAATTTAAGCTCGGATTATCTGCTAATAAATCCTGTAGCTCTTCACGTTGGTCATAAATAATATTTTGCCAGCTTTTGCATTGTCTTGCTGGTTGATATTTCCATTTCAGAAGGTGCATCATAAGTTGAGCCATACGATTTTTAAGTTAGCTTTTTTCTTTCGCCCCCATGCTTTCGATCTCTTCAAATAAATGTATTAAATCCAGCTTTTCAAAAGCTCTGTTTTTAATATAGTTTGCTTGTTCTTGTGTCCAAGCAAAAAAATCTTTTTCATATAAGCTAACTATGGGTTTCATTATGTTATCATCTTTCAAAGAAGACTTATACTAAACGTAATGAATATCATACAAACGCAACTGTTGTATGACCTGTTCTACTAAGTTGTTCTTCCTCTACTTGGATTCTTACATTAAAACCAAGCTTATTGAGGCAGTGTATTAATTTACTTTCTGATATATCTTGAAAGCGCCCATTCACAATATTTGAAACTTTCGGTTGAGGAATATTCATCAGTTTTGCTGCTTGTACTTGAGTAAGATTACGTCGTTTGATTTCTTGTTCAATTTTATGGACAATTTGTGCCTTAACCAATATACCTTCAGGATTAGATAAACCAATATTAGTAAAAATATTATCTGTGTTTTTCGAAATTTTACTATCAATCATTTTGGTACCTCTTTTTTGCTTAATTTTCAATTGCAACTTCTAAACGTTGTTTGATTAAATTTCCTGTGGGTCAAAAATCGACCCACCAATTGTAGGGTGGTAGAATACTTGATAGAATTTAACTTGGATAAAAATCATTATCTAGTATTTGCGATATTGTCCATTCACATTCAGCTGGAAATACACTTTCAATCAAACCAGTTTCTTTTACGGCTTCGTCAATACTTAAATCATATGCTTCAAGAGTTAGCTCTGGAAGTTTCGCATTTAATGATGGCATCTTTTTTAAACGTAAACTAATTCTTTTTCTTTGTTCTTTGATTGTAAGCTGCCAGCTTCTTGATTGTAGATTAGGTTGATATTTCCATTTTAAGAGGTGCATCAATAAAACCTCCAAGCGACTTTCTATTTCGTCTGCATGACGATTACCCATGTCTTCTACCTCTTCAAATAAATGCATTAAATCTAGCTTGTCAAAAGCTTTATCTTTGATTAGTTTTGCTTGTTCTTGTGTCCAAGCATAAAAATCTTTGTCATATAGATTAAGTGTTGTACTCATACTAAAATACTCCTTTAATTCGTTGATCTTAAGATCATTAAGAGCAGACCAATAAGCTCTATTATTTTTTTAATGTAGTTTGAATTTTGCTCCATTAGATATTATACTATTTCAGGTATAATCTTGTTGAAGTATTTGATCTATTTGAGTGTTAAGTTAAAAATATTTAAAACAAGCGCAACATATTGTAACACTTATCCTAAATCTTGCCTGACTATACTTATTACAAACTTCTGCATTAAAATTTGGAGGGTCCCTTTTTTTGCGCCAGGACGTAACCAGACAAAAAAATAGACTAGGAGTAATTAAACTAATTTTAAGTAAAATAATAAAAATCTAAAAAATACTAATAACCTAAATATACCGCGGAAAAAATATTGTGATTTTTTGTAATCCACATAATCTGTGGATAAACCAAAATATTCTAAACAGCTCAATGATATCAAGCCTGCAAAGGATGAAGGCTATTTAGTATGTCAACGAGTTACGACCATAAAGCGAATTTATTTTTTAAAATATCTTTATAGTAAATTTTTTAAATACATATATTATATTATGTAATTTAACCCGACGGACTGTTTTGACAGTCCTTAGGGACATGTCATGCAGTTCTTCTATTATTGAAGGACTTTAATCATGAAACAACTTATCAAGTATTTTTTAAGCTTTTTTTCTCAACACGTTGAACTTGAGCAAACAATCGAAAATCTTCAGCAAGACCTGTGTGTTCTTCAAAAGCATGCAGCGATGGTTAAGTATGAGTATGATTGGGCATTCGAGCAACTATCTAAAAAATCTAAACAATTAGAGTATGCAGACAACGCTATTTGGAATTTATCAAGTGAATTAAGTAAGTTGCAAGACAAGTTTTTTAATGAGTTTTGCCGTACTAATCAAGCTGAAGAATCCATGTCAGTTGGTGAATATAGTTCAAAATATTTCAAAAAAATATTTAAAAACTATAAATCAAAATCTGAAATTAAATCCTTATCAATTAAGGAGCTTCAGTCAATTTATTTTGATTGCGGTTTTGGTAACATGGTCAAGTTTAGAAATGAACTGAGTGTAATCCAAAAAAGTAAGGCTGTGAAACGTTCTGATGACAAAATTAGATCGTTAGATATTCTATGTAGAAAAAAGCTTATTTTAAAAGATGAATTTTGGCTGTTAACTGATGAAGAAATCGCTGAACGCTTAAATACTGCAATTTAATTTTTTAACCAGAGGTGAATTATTCGCCTCTGGCGAAGAAACTCACTTCATTTTTATGAGGTATAACACATGGAGCACATCAAGGCTTCTGTATCAAATTTTGTAGCTAAAGAACGAATTAACGAATTGAATCTTAAAATTGAATCAATCCGAGAATTAGGTTGTTTTGGTCCTGGAATATTTGAGTTTAACGAATGTCAAGAAAATTTAGAAGAGTATGAAACTGAGCTAGAGGAATTAATATCTAACTTAGACTCTTAAAACATTATTTAACTAACCAGAGGTGGATTATTCGCCTCTGGCGAAGAAACTCACCTCATTTTGTGAGGTACAACATATGAGCTTTTATATAACTCCAAATCAGGCAGATTTAATCCTAAGTCCAGCCAGTCGTGGTGATATTGAAGGTGCAGCTTTGGCTATTTTATTAAACATTTTGATTGTTATCGTGTTTAGCATGGTGATAATTTCGTTTGTTAATAAGTCAAAGCAAATATTTAATCATATCAAAAAACATTTAGCTCGCGGACTTAAGCAATTAAATATTAAATCTAAACAGGTGTAATTATGAAATGGCTTAAACCCTTGTATTCATGGTTCATGGATTCAGATACGCGGATTGATTTTTTAACCGATATTAGAACAATTTCTGCAGCAACGTGCCTTGTCGGTGGTGTAAGTAGATTCTTCGGATTTACAAATCCTCTTCATGTTACAATTGCTTCAGGAATAACATGGATGGCGGCTAGTGCTGGCGTCTATTTAGTAAGGAAAAAATAAAATGTTTATGTGGTATGTGCTTTTGTTAGTAATTGTTGTAATTGCTCATACAATCTGGCATGTGGCAAGAGCGCCGTATGATGAATTGAAAGAGCAGCATTACAGCGATGAAGTAATTAATCGTATTAAAGGTTATTTCAAAACAAGCAAAAAATCTAAATAAAGGCAGAATTTTTTAAAAAATTCTTTACTTTAAAAACTTAATATACATATTGTATATGTTATGTAATATTTTAATCACTCACTATGGAACATTGTATATGCCCATAGTGGGTGTATCAGTGTTCCTTTTTTAAGGACACTATCATGAAAAATTTATACAATTTATTAACTACTGTTTTCGCTTTTGTTAACTCTGGTAAAGATGGCAATATGGCTCCTAAAGAAATCAAAGATACTCTTTGTTTCAAAGTAGCAGCTAATTCCGGACCACGAGATGATGAAGGTAATTATAAGTATCCTGCAAAATGGGTTCAAATGTACGTTAAAGACGAAAATTTGAAATCAATTGTGTATGGTGCTTGTGACAGGAAAAAGTTACTTAAATTTGAAGGCGTTATTAGCTCTCAAGCTTATATTGATAAAGAGGATAAACCTCAATCTCAATTAATTTTGAATGTCTACGACATTAGAGTTCTTCCTTCGAAAGAACGTGAAGAAGCTATTGATCAGGGTTTTAATCCTGAAGAATTTGCTTCGCAATCTGCGGAATCTGATGATATTCCACAATATTAACAAACTTCCAAAGCACCCTTCGCGGTGCTTTTCTCATTTCTAGGTCTACTTTATTCAAATCCTTAATTTCCTTGCCCTAAAAACCACCCAAAAAATTATTGTTACCGGCGCGCCGGAATCTGTCCATGCTTGTGGAGTAGTGTTAATAAGCTTGTGTGTCAGCTTGTGGTCATAGGCGGTGGGTAACTCAACGAGTTATCCACGGGCTTGTCCAGCAGGCTGTCCACAGTTTATTAATACGGTTTGCGTTAGCAAAAATCCACAAATAATGGGCAGAGCATACCAAGACTATACTTTACTTCGCCGTAAATATATGCAATTGCGCATACGATTTAGTTATAACATTACATTGCTCGAGCTAATTCCTGACGCTCTTCTTGCATTTTTTCCCGACAAATTTGATTCAGAAATTTAGAGACTGGACCATGAATTTTAAGCCATGCAATTACATCCTTATCCAATTTGGCACTAATTGGCGCTTTTACTGGTTTAAAAAAGGGGTTTGGTTCCCAACCCGCGAGACTAGTAATCTCAGGGATATCTGAATAATCAATATCTTCGTCTTTTATATTGGCAAGAACTCTTAACTCTTCAAGCATTTTTTTATTCATTTCCATGATATAAAATCCTTTCTTTTTTACTGGCGGGTCTAGCTGAAATTATTCGCATATTTCCGTTTCTTTTTGTATACACAACTAATACGACTACGATGTCAAGAATTTTACCAATAACATGCATTCGTTCTTCACCATCTACAATTCTATCTGGGCTATGTCTAGCCGCTGGATCTAAAATACATATTGAGCAGTTTCAAAACTTATTTTGTGTTTCTTTTGGTTGGTGATGTTTTTAGCTTCATCCCATTCACAATTTAACATAGCTAAACCTTAATATTACATATTTGTACTATAACATATGTATGTCTAATTTGGTAATACTTTAAATAGTTAAAAACTAAGTCATTTAGATTAACTCATGTTCTATTGAAATATTTTAGCTTCTGCTTCAGTTAAATTTTTAACTTTCATTAATAAAGGAATAAGCGATTCTTGCTATTGTTTTTTTATTCATCAAAATGAACCAATGCTTGTACACGAGCTAATGCCTCAACAAGTACATCTTCAGGACATTTTTCGATTACTGCTGACACCCGGGATTTTATGTCAATGGTTCGGATCTGGTTGGTCAGAATGACACCAGTTGTTTTGGTTTCAAATAATGGAACAGCAAATCCGCGATCTCGTGCAAATTTACCACCCGTGGTAATTGGTGCCACAAGGGCAAGACCTAGGCTATTAAAAATTTGTGGGGTGAGAACCAATGCAAACCGCTTGCCTTGCTGTTCATTCCCTTTAGTTGGATCCAAGTCAAGGTGAACAATATCTCCACGATTTAAGCGATTGCCTACCATATTTTCTCTTCTCCAACATCTTCCATGTTCAACCATTCAATATCTTCTGGAAGTAGCTCACTTGAAGCCGACTGAGCGACAAGATCTCTAAGATTATACTTAGCTTTCATTTTTTGTGGAGTCAATACAATAGAATTCTCGTCGTCATTGCCAACTAATTCGTCACCAACTTCGAGGTGGTATTTTTTTAGCCAATGCATCGGGAAAATAATTCCCACGCTATTGCCAATATGTCTTAATTTTAAACGCATGATTTTGTTCCTAGAGTTGTTATAACATGATTATAACTACATATCAAGATTTTGTCAATAGCACTGATTGCAATCAATTATTAAAACCAGAACTATCCAAAAAACCATTATTACATACCATTTTTGTTGCAACTAGTGCTTGTGGAAGTAGTGTTGGCTACTTAAACTTTACTTCGCCGTAAATATATGCAATTGCGCATACGATTTTATTTAGTACATTAGTTAAAATCTGATGATAAAAACAATCATAGCTACAGGATCAATAAATGAACATAAAGATTAAAATCATTGACAAACCAACAAGGATAGAGCAAATAATTAATATTCGCCATAATAAGGCTGGCGATTTCTTTAACTTACTAATATTTGATGGTAAAAATGTTGAGTCAATCTCGTTTAAAAATATACGGTTATTTGATAGTTTACTAAAAATCTTGCAAATGTTGTTTGATAACAATTTTGTAGATTTAAATATTTGTAATATTCCAACATTAGTCAAAGATATTAAATCCAATGTTTATGAGCCAAAAAATGAGAGTCTTGAAGTTAACTATACCTTCTTTGCGAGTTAAATTTTTTGTCGTTGTTATTATGGCCACAAAGTTATTTGCACTAGAATTAGCAGAGGTGTTCTCATTTAGTTGTATTCATTGTTACAACGTAGAACCTCAGGTACAAAATTTTACCCAAAATAAACAGGTTAAATTTGTGCCAATACCACTTTATGATCAAACTGATATTAATGAGGTAGCTGTAATTAATGCTTATTTCGCAGCAGTATCCCTAGGTAAGCAATGGCAATTTAGAAAATTTTATTACGATGCAGTATTTGTTTATGGTTTGCCAGCATACTCTAAAGAAGCGTTGGCTTACACACTTACTAAATGTGAAATTAACAATAAAGTATTTTATGCTTTAGCAAGCAGTGTCAAGGTAAGGACTCAGGTTCAATATGCTGTTAACTTAGCCATTAAGTATAACGTAACTAGCACACCAACATTTATTGTTAATGGCGTTAATTATTTTGAGGGTGAAAATGCAATTCAAGAAATTATTGCTAATTAGTGGCTATTTGCTTTTTCTCATTAATACTTCGTATGCTGCTTGTAACGGTACAGCAAATTGCTTTGACGATGCGATTAACTATAGTAAAAACAATCAGTCTTTTTCTGTATCTAATATTAATAACAACAGTATTGAGAGTGCGGTAGGTAGTACTCGTGTATCTGATGCACAGAATACTCAAAATTCTATTTCAAATTCGATGGGCCAAAACTATAAGAATATTGATGGCATGACACAAGCTGGTAAAAATAAAGCCCAACAATGTGTTGGTAAAAACACCCCTGATTGTGATTCATTTAATTTTTACAACGATCCATTAACTAGGAAAGCTCAAGAGGGTATAGTTGATACAGTTGGCGTAGCTAGTGATCTTATTAATAAAAAAATTCAACAAGATGTGAATATTACTGATTATTGTGCTAGAAACCCTCAAGATACAGTTTGTAAGATGTGCCAGAAAGATCCTAACCAAGCTATGTGCAAAAATGGAAATAAATGTACTACTGTTACTTATAAAGTCAATGGTGGTCAGAAATCAACTAATTTTTGTTCAATTACGGGTGAAAGAAACTATACATGTAATAAATGGCTTGATGATATTAAGTTCCATACTGCAACATTTCAATGTGATCCAACAAATGGTGGGTGTAATAGTTATGTAAGTAACTCACTTTGTCAACAAACCATGCCATATATTCCACCAACATGTGTAACATGGGAATATAGCATCGCATACGGCTGTACTAACTGGGGACGCGCTAGTTGTGGCGGTGGAGGCACATATACATATCCTGGTACCTGCGGCAAGAACGGTGGGACAGCTCAATGTGATGGAGTAACTAAAAATGGTAATGATGCAGCTGGAGGTGGAAGTTATAACTGTTATGGACTTGGATGTGCCGGTAAAGATTGGGTATGTACAAAGTCTCAAGGACAGTTAGCTCAATACTCTTGTAAAGTTGTTGATAATGTAATTTGGAAAGATAATTGTAATAGTTAGAGGTATTATAATATGAATAAATCAGCGGTATTAGTTTTTCTGTTAGCAATGAATAGTTACTTACATGCAGATCAAATTGAGAGTGCAAATAAATTTAGTAATGACATAAAAGTTGAAGCTATTTTTGCCAATAACAATATACAGTTGAAAGTATATAATCAATATCCAAATGATATCATGATTACTGGAATATCACAATTTACCAATAATAGTGATGCTTGCGCTGTATCTAGCGATAAATACTTAATCCATTCTAACCAACCATTGTCAATATTTCCGTTCACATTTGCGAATATGTCAAATTGTTTTGCACAAGTGCATTTATTTAAACGATATTCTAACGGTAAAAACCCGACAGTCTTAGGGATTTATGATTCTGCAAAAGTGTTTCAGCCTAGAGATTTTTTAACAGACTGGGGAGCTTATGTATTAACTCCAGTTGCGCTTAAAATTAGCTACACATATCAAAACATTAGTAATCAGAAAGCTGTAATTAAATATTTTGTGTACAAGATCAATGAGTAAAGTTAAATTAGCTATTCTTGGCTTATTAGCACATTATAGTTTTGCGGCCAATTGCAATGAAACAAGCCAAACGTGCATTGATAATTCTGCAGTAAAGTATTTTAATGGAGTCCCATTTACTTTAGCACAGGCTGGAGTGAGTTGTTGGAAGTACGATAAAGCTTATAATTGCCCAACGATAGATACTTGCCAAGCCTACCTCAAGAATGGTTGTATTATTGATCAAAGTAAAAACCAATGCACTCAAACAGATGCTAATGGCAAATGTGTTAGCTGGAATAAAACTGCAGTATGTTCTGGTAGTGGTCAATCAACCGAGTATTCTATGATTGCATGCGGTAATGAAATTTGCAAACCAGATGCCAGCGGTACGCAAATAACTTGTTATAAGGCCGATCCAACTCAGGATACAGACTTTGGTGCTGCAATGAGCGCGCTTGAAGTAGCCAATGAAATGGGAACCATGAAAAATTGCTACGACCGTACAACTGGACAAAAGTGCATGGTTGCTGATCCGAATGACCCAAGTAAGGGGGTGAACCTCAATTGTGAATGCTATTTCTTCCAGGGCAAGTTTATTACATATAAGGATAGCTTTAACGTTTGGGATGGGGTTAATTGTAAAATTGGGGTAACAGCAACAAGTTGCGATCGTGTAGCAAAGGAATATGGATACAGTAGTAATAAATTACAAGCGAATAAATTAAATTCAAATCAAAATTTACCGCAAAGAAACATCGATGTATGGAGTGATAAAGGTCAACTTAATTCAAGCCTTACTGGTAACAAAGATGCAGGCGGAATAAGAGCAGGCAATCAGTATGTGTACAGCTTTGCATCTTCTTCTAAGCAGTTTGACCAAGCTGGCCAGAATTTAACTGGAAATAATGATGCCTGGGCAACCAAAAATCAACAAATAGCTAATTATCAATTAAATACTATTTCAAAAAGTGAAAGCATAATCTCTCCAGACGATCCTAATGCTGCCAATAATCAAACTCATTGGAATACTGGTGGAAATAAAACTGGGCAAGGTAGTACGGCACAAAATAATGGAGCAATGAAAGTAGTGCAAGATGCCGCAAAAATGATGAGTGATGTCCTAGACTTTTCAAGTGCATTTTTTCAGCAATGCTCAGCAGAAGATCAATCAAAGATGATTAATGTAGGTAAACACCATTGCTTATTTGAATATGGAGGTGTTCCTGGTCCTGAAACGACTCAATGGATACTCTATACATATGGTGATAAAAATCGCTGGAATTATCAAGATTGTACGTATCAAACTACGTTCTGGGGTGCTTCAACTGCTTGTGTTGCTGGCGCTTCAAACTATAATAGTTGCAAGATGTTCTATGGCAGCATATGCGGTTTATGTGAAATTGGGTTATGTCCAGGATATTGTTCAGATCTAGATTCATATTGTTATGGCCAAACACGTGGTGGGCGAGGAGGTCAAGACTGTGGCGGGTTAGAGGGAGGTAATAGTGTTATTTTTAAAGGAAATGCTAATTGCTGCTTTGCATCAACTATATCTAAAATTATAACTAAGGCCGCATTTGAACAACATGTTGGTGGACGTCCTAGCCTAAGTGCTGTTAGTAATTTAGTTGCACAATTTCGTGGAATAGAGCTTTGTACTGTTGATGATTTATCTAGTGGTTTGTGTAATCCAAGTAACACTGGTATTGCAACGCAAAATACTTTTCAAGCTATGTGTGAACGCGGCATATCTATAAGTGAGATGCAAAGAATTGATTTCAGTAAAATTGATTTTACAGAGTTTTATGCAGAGGCTAATAAAGGTATCAACACCAGTGGATTCAACACTGACAGTGCTACATATAGTAATCAAAAAAACAGGGTTTCAAATGGTATAAATCAACAAAAATCCAAAGATACAAATTTACAAAATCAAAACTATTATACATTTTAAAGCATGAAGTTAGATCAGAAATTAGCTAGGCTTATTGAGTTATATGGCACAAAATGTGTTTATTGTCGAACGCTTAGAGCTAATGACATTGATTATATTGTACCGTTACAGCATTTAAAACACTCCCGTAAGTTAAATAAAAGAGGTAGTCGTAAAAACCGCAGAGAATTGCCAATAATAGCAAATAACTACTTAGGGAACTTATTACCTGTTTGTAGCGATTGTAAAGTAAAAAGGTATCAGTTAAGTATTTATAGTTTTTTGAATGATACTCAGTTGCAGAATATTGATAACTCAAGGCAAGACGCTGGTTTATTGTTGATTAGTCAATGTAAAAACCAGAGTAGCTTTTTAAAATCTATTGCCAAAAATTTTACAAACTAATTAAATAATTTTTTTAAGGAAACTCATAATGTTAATCAAAAAAACCACAAAAAAAGAACTTCGACTTCAAGTAAGCACTGAGCTTTTTGAAAAAATAAGCGAAGTAACTAAACAGGCAGATCAAGCTGGATATTTGTTGGATTTAAGCTCTAATGTTGAGAAGTACATTGAAAAAGAAGTTGATAAAGTAGCGAAACAGCTGTCTGATGATATAAAGCATTAAGACATAAATAGGAAAACCTGACTTCACAGGGCTGCCACCCTAGTCAGGCTTTGAAAACTAAGTTCTAAGAATATTATAGTGGAAAATAATAATGTCAAGATAAAAATTAGTAAAGGAGCAGTAAAAATGGGGCAACTCTTAGAACAATGTAAAAGTTTACGCCGGCTTTTATGGGGTGCGTTAATTTGCTTTACCATTTTAATGCCTTTGGCATGGGGTATTGCTGTTTGGATTTCAAAACACTAATAAAATATCATCAGTAGCTCATCGCCGCCTCAACCCCGCTAGGATTTACTGACAAAGTAGTTAATTGTGCACTTAAATTATTAACTTTTATTAAAAGGAATTAGAAATGCGTCAAAAAAAGCAAATATTTTCATTAGATTCAACAGCTAAACAGATTGCTGAGATTATCAATTCAAGACCTGCAGACAAAATACCAATTGATATATTAACGAATGCAACAACCGTATTTTTTAATAAATATGATGACGACATACATGGAGAACTTAGGCTGGTTATGCAGAAAACAATGGATGGTGGTTTTGACCCATTAGTCGCATATACCCCATTAGTGCACGTGTTTGCTGATTTTGAACCAATTATTAAGCAATATAATTTTAGAATATTAGATGAAGATGACTATGGCAGATTAGCAATTAGAAAGTATCTTTTAGATGAAGTTTGGCATCGAGCTAACCCAAGTAGCGATGATTTCATGAATGAATGTAGTCCGGTTATGAGAGAAGATTACATAGATTTAGATGAGTGGTATGGTGGTACCATGAATGTTATTGCTTATGTGTTTTACGATATAGAACTAAGGATTTTAAATTATCTTATGAAACGGAAAGAGGAAGGAATAACGATAGATCAAATTATGGAAATAAATCAAAAACCAATTGACGATTTAGATCATAACGATTGGGATTGTGCACTAAAACCTCTTACAAGAGAGTTTGTTGAGGTTGTGTTTAATGGCTCTAAAAACTTTATTGTTCATTGATACAAGCACCCGTTATAAATACAGGAAGAAATAAAATGAATAGTATAGATCTAGCATTTAATATAGCATTATTTGGTTTGTTCTGTATGGTTACTATTGTACCTTATATTGTACGTAAAGAAGCAAAGAAAATGCTTATTGACAAATATTTAAAAAATGAACGAATTGTAAATCTTCTTGAAAATTCAAAATATTCAGATTTTGTTATTAATTGCCAAGGAATTGAACGATTAAATAATTCAAATTATGTGCGATTACTGAATGAATATCTTGGTGATAATCAAAAATATAGCTTGCGAATCTTGAAGATTTATTATTCAGATGCTGCTTTCAATGCAAAGGAAGAAGACTATAACAATTTTAAACACAACATGGAGAATAAAAAATGATACCTAAGATTACATTAATTTCATTAAGTTTGGCTTGTATTACTGCTTTTGCATCAACGCCAATCAGCCAAGGTGCAAGCTTCGATGTAGGATTTAGCCCAAACCAAGGCAGCTTACCATTAGTTATCAAAGGTATTGACAGTGCCAAGAAGTCAATCCATGTAGCAGCGTATAGCTTCACCTCAAAACCAATTGCTACCGCATTACTCAATGCGGTAAAACGTGGTGTTGATGTAAAAGTTATTGCGGACCAGAAAAGCAACTCCGGTAAATATAGCGCAGTAACTTATTTGGCCAATAATGGTGTACCAGTAAAATTAGACGGAAATTACCCAATCTTTCACCACAAATTCATGGTGATTGATGGTACTACCTTGGAAAATGGCTCTTTCAACTACAGTGCTGCAGCCGCGGATAAAAATGCTGAAAATGTTCTTGTACTGTGGAATGTGCCACAAATCACACAGATCTACGATAAAGAGTGGCAGCAGCTTTGGAATGAAGCTCAGGCTGTAAGTCCTAATTATTGAAATACGCAAGATTTTTTTTGTGGGGTGGGCATTATCTCCGGTGCACCCCTTCTTTTTATAATGTATTTAGAATGGAATAGAAATGTCGCAGTACCACTATATGCTTCTTCATGAAGGAAAGAATACTGAAGTATTTATGGGTTGGGATCGACCTCTTCAAGGGTTTTTTCTTGTAATTGACCAAGGTGGTGATGAACCGCTTTGGAGTAATTTATATCAGGAGGAAAGCCACCCAAAAACACTTGAACCATTTATCAACGAGTTGCAATCCCGCGGAATAGAATTGCCGCGAGCAATGATTGAAGAAATGAAGCAAGATCGTCTCGAAAACATGGGCAACAAATGTGTAGTGTATTGTGGAAATAATGGTATTAGAAGAATTATGTGGCCAGAAAATCAATCCTTTTATGAGTTGTGTCAATGGTTTTTGCCAGATTCTAATAATTAATAGGTAATTATAAATGAAATACATGGCAACAATTAAATATAACTCTGGCAAGAATAAAGGGAAACCGGCACATCTAGAAATTATTGCGAATGATTTAATTAATGCCTCTGATCAATTTACAGCTTTTCTAAATTGAGTTTATCTTATGGGAAACGATTAATATCTCCTGCAGTGTTGTGCTGCCTAGTCATCATATTAAATTTTGTAATGGTTGCGCGACCATTAAGTTGGCCAATAATTTAAGGAAATAAAATGAAATTACCTATTTTTGACTTTTGTGAAACTGTAGTGCTTAAAAGTAAAACTTTCCTTCAAAGCCATAGATTTACAAACAATAGAATTAAACATTTGGATTTTGTGATTGTTGATTCTGAACTACGTAATGATGAAATTTGGATTAAAACAAATTATGCCTTCCGTAAAATGGATTTAGACGAAAGATATAAAAATGAGTGGGATGCAGAAGAGTACTCATTAATTTATTTAACCATTCCAATACAGATAAATCATAGCGGAGATTTGCAAAATTATCAATTGGCTTATCAAGAACTATTTACACCCGGTAAGCATTTTGTACTTAGCAATATATCATTTAGTCAAGTATGTATCTATGGTCGGGCGTATTTATGTTTAGAATTTGATGAAGTAGCATCAACCACTATACCATTCCATTCTTGCAGAGTCAGATTATATCAATATGGGATTAGCAACCATAGCTCAATAAGCTCTGCATTAATGTGGAGCTTGGGCGCAGAAGTTATTAAACTAACTGAACAACAAATTGAAGCAGAAGAGAAAACATCTCGACTCAGATGGGAAGAAGAATTACGACAGTTTGAATTGCGCAAGGCGAAACAGATAACTCACGAAAAAGCTCTTGAAATAATCAGGCTTCGGGATGTTGAGAAATTATCATTTGCCAAAATTGCCAAAATATTTGGGGTAGTTCCATCAACAATTTCTCGTAGTTATAGACTTGCAAAAAATACTAATAAGGAATAATATGTGAAAAATGATGAATTAGTTATTGCATTAAGAACATTGATAAAAAGTTTCAATAATATTAGTAAATTAGAGTTTGAGCAAGATGAGTATTTATTGTTTAGTTGCTTTAAAGTAATTAATAAATTGACCACAAAGAGTAGCATAAGTTATTGTAATTTGGGGAAAAGGGTGATAGATGATATTGAACAAGTATTTGGAAAATTAAGTGACTTAACCAGTGAGCAAATAATTAAAACTAAATTGGGGTATTTACGGGGGTTTATGAATAAATTTGAACCTGTTTATATAGAGGAAGAGTACAAGTTAAATATAGACGATTTTGATCCAATTATAATGATGATTGAGAATCAAACTAATTTGATACTTCAAGATTGGATTACTCCAAACGGTGTTGTTAGGTTTTTTTCTACAGAAGATGTACTGCAAGAAATGGTAAAAATGAATATGCTTGAAAAAATCTAAATTAAAGTTAGTTTCCCATTTGGATTACTTTTTATTAGTTCCAATGCGTTATCAACAGAGTAAGCACAGTATTAAATCAAGGAATAATTGACTTTAATCAGTTAATTGAAGTTTTTGTAATTTTAATTTTGGAGGTATTATGAAAAATAGAATTTTAGAATTAGTGGCAATATTAGGAATAACAGCTTGTGGTAGTGGGGGCGGAAGTTCTGGGAGTGGTAATGTTATACCTTCGCCAACACCAACGCCAGTTACTATACCTAACTGCACTGGTTACCCAATTCCAGTAACTTCGTTTGTTTCCGGTTATAAAGGAATGGTTGAGGTTACTAAAGATGGTACAACTACCACCTACCCATCATTTGTAGATATTTCGTCTTATGATCCTGCTTATTATTGGAGTTATAATCGCTATACATTTAGGGCTAGTCAATTATTCTTAAATGTTCCACAGGATTTATTAGAAATTCAAGGTGGTAATCTTAAAAATACATTTACCAGTGGCGTGTTAGTAACTAGTTTTACTGCCTCAAACCCAAATATAAATAAGGGCGAAAGCGTTACAATTTCAATTAATTATACGATCGAGTCAACTGTAACATTTCCTGCTATCCCAGGCAATTATACCGCTCAATTTACATGTATTAGGAATGGTTTGTAATTAGAATTTAAAGGAGGCGTATTTTGAATAAACACCTAATAGTAATAGTTGTACTGCTTTCATTGTCAGGTCTATGTCTAGCTGATGATCAGGTAATTTCCCAGTATTTAGTTAATAATCTAAATGTTAATGCTCAAACCAGTGCAATTGTACAAGGTATTCAACAAAATACCCCTTCAAAGATTATAATTAACTATGCTGGCGCTATGTACTTTCTAGCCAATGAAGTGCGAGCCGGCATTGCAGAACAATCATCTGTAGTAATTGAAATGAATGCACTAAATCCTTATTACACCTACTCAACCGGACAAATAACGGTTACGCTGATTGATGATACACCCCAAAGCCAAGCAAAAATTCCAGAAGCTTCTGAAAGTGGTGGTTTTTTTGATTATACTAATCAAAAAAATAACTTTTTCAGCTATGAATAGGTTTTTGGAAGCTAATGTTATTTGCATTATCTAGCTCTATTTTTACAAAAAGATCATTTGGTGCACAATCTTTGATTTGATTTATTGATTGAACAGCAAAGTGTTTTGGATGTCCATTTTTGTTTAGCTTGTAGATTGCATATAAATTTAAATGTTTACATTTTTTTATCATTTCCAAAATATTAGTTAATTGTGTTATCCAGTGACTGCGATCATTTGGCTTCATGTTTTCAAGTCTTCCATAAGCAAGCAAAACATGATCAACTTTGTTTAAATAACATGAGATTATTTTATTATTGTAGCTTATATAATCTTCGTTTTTTATAGCTTCACATATATCAACGGATGCACGATTCAGTGTTCCGCAACGTACAGGAAAAATGTTTATGATAACGATTTCATTAAAATTGTTACTGTGTTTCTCGACATATTTTATAACATTATTAATGGTACCATCTGATATTTTGTCATCTGCTTTGCTTGGATTTTGAAGCAACACTAGTAACTTTTTACCACTATTATTATTAGCATTTTTCAATGTTAGAGAATACCGTACTAAATCATTCCTAACTTCAGGAATACAAATCGTGGGATTCCAGTTTTTTGGATATTGTGCCAATGTAAATACTCCTGATTATGATGAGTTATTTAATATAATTGTATATTCTATCATAGGGTTATAAAATAAAACAATAAAAGCACCAGTTAAGGTGCTTTAAATTTGTTTAAATTGAAGAGTGTAGAACTCCTCAGATTCGCTTCTAATGTTTAGAATCAGAAGTCTTTTCATCTATTTCACGGTGAGTGCCAGCCCAATAGCCGAATATGCACACAACAACCAAAAATAGCGTAAAGATTATTGCTTCACCACTCATGACTGATTCCTTTCAATAAACAAAGCAAAGCTTTGAAGTACACACCAAAATATTACTGTTAAAGTAATTTTAGCATAGATTGATTCAACATGCAACTGAGTAAAAATTGCACTTTGAGCCCAAGAAAGTAGTCTGAATTGTTCAGCTATCTTATCAAGTTGTTTTTGATTTAACTTGATTTTCTTAAATTTCATGATTACCTCATAAAAATGGGTAGCACATATTCACCAAAGGTGAACAATAGCCACCTTTGGTTTAAAAATTATGCTGCAACTTGGTTAGTTTCAGCCGATTTAGATAGAGCCTTTATAATCTTGTCCACCGCACCAAAAATACGCTGTACAGACCTTTCAGAAATTTCTGAGGTTAAGATCCAATTTTGGATATATCCTCGAGAATAGTATTTGCACTGTTCATCAAAAATACCTAAAAAACACCCTACAAGATATGCAGTTGACTCTGCCTCAACTTCGCGTAAGTCACGAGGAATCTCAATACCATGTATTGTTAAACTACCTTCGTCACGCTTATGAAGCAAGCAATGTGCAATCTCATGGAGAATTGTCTTTACTGGATATTTTGCGATAGGATTAATCGCAATCTCATTGCGGTTAGGATTAGCATAACCTTGAGTATTTAATGATTTTTGCTTTGAAAACAAAATTTCAGATATTCCAAGACCTGTAAGTAATTTGACCTTATCAAACTCAGGAAATAATACTTCAGGAGTATAGAACTCATCTCCATTGGTATCATTAAGTTCAAATATGCATTTTTTTAGAAAGAATTTGGTAAAAGTAAATTCTTCCATATCTTCGCTATCCAGTGAGTCTCTGTAAGATTTAAAACTTACAGGAACTAGGATATACTTAGCTTCTGCACCTTTATTAACTCGCCGATTAGCTTTTCCCCATTGTTTAAAAGTCGCAACTGGTGAATTAACACCTTGAGACTTTAGTAAAGCCATATTCCCAAAGCTATAAGCATGAAAATATGAATAATAATCTGCTAGTTGCCCAGGATGAATTAGTACTCCTTTAAATAGATTTTGAAATAGTTGTTTGTTTTCTTGAATGTTTTTCATGACAAAGTCCTTCAAAATGAAGGAGCTGCATAGAGATCCCTAAGGACCACTAATGCAGTCCTTGGGATTAAATATTACATAACACTTAGTATATGTATTCTATATTTTACAAATAAAGAAATATTTAAAATATATGCAATTGCGCATACGAATTAATTTATTGAATAACCTAGAATACATCTATCGTTAATAGCTGTTTAAGTGAGGCTGATTATGTTAAATAAAGAAGATGCAGGAAATAAAAGATTCAGGTTTTTGAATAACTTAAAAAACTGTTGTTGGTTAACTGGGTATATATTCAATTTAAGTGAAGATCGTAAAAGCTTTTACATTCGGCAATCAAATTATGCAACACATTTATTTTTAGTTGAGCTTGATGCAAATGATTATTTATCCGCGACTTTTAAAGAGGGTAGTGGTATCAAGCTTTATGCACGGATTGCATCTAAAGAGGTTTGCGGTTTAAATTCAGTAGTATTGAAACCTCTTTTTGTTGAAAAACCATCGTTAGACGAATTACCTAGTATTGACAATTACACAAAAAATAAAACGGCAAGTACAGAGTTATTTAACCCATATACTGAGTTTGGTTTAGACAAGCCTAGCGGTAAAGCCTTGAATACTGTAATTATTGCTGGGTTTATGGAGTCATTGGTATTTGCGACCAACTCTAAAGGTGAAATTAAAGCTGATTGTTTATTGTTGGGATTACGCGTTGGTAAAGATATGCTTATACCAGTACGCATTTATGGTCAACGTTCGACAGTGCAATACCAACAAGTTAAAAAGATGCGTAATCATGGGAAATATTCGCCATTAGCCTTTCACAGTCAACTTAAATCAAAGTATGTTGTTGATGAAGATGGAAAAAATCATATTGTAACTTACATTTTTGCCGATAAAATCAGATTCATGGATCAATCAAGTGTTAATGAGTATTTCTTAGGTAAACCATTGTGGTTACATGAGTTAATTAAGACCGAAGATCCTGCGGAATAAATGAATGCCACTTAATATGGAAGCTCATCTTCAGTGCATTGGCGCAGTTCATGACGACAATGATTTTTCTAGTAATGAATATCAAATAATTTCAATCATCCGTCAAAAACTAAGAGTAGCTTTATCCAATAATAAAAAACAATATACTGGATTAAAGTGGTTTTTTGAGGTATGTAGTAGTACTGGAAATATAACAGTTAAAGAGTGTTGTAGTATTCTAGGAATCCATCATCATTTAATTCAGATTCGACTGCAATACGAGCTATACCTACATTGCTTGAGTGTAGTATCCCCGCTAAGAGGAAATATTCCACCAGCACTTGAGGATGAAATCTTATTAACTTGTGGCCGTGATGAGTTAATACAGGCTCGTATAATTTGGAATAGCCCAGGCATATCACAATTGGTGATCCATAATAAACATCTAATTGAAAACTTAAGTGAGGGCAGATTTATTGTTTGTAATAATGATAAGCTATATTTAACTGGACGTAAACCAATACTTAATCAAAATATTAATTGGAGTAAATGCTGGAGCTTTTATGATTAAACGTAATTCGATTATTAGTTCAACCTTAACACTCTATTTATGTGGCTATTTATGTGTACTTGGCTGGGCATTTTTAGGTAAATACCAGATTAGTTCTTTTCTACCTGCAGCAGAAAATGCTGGGTTATTAATCTTAGGTAATTTAGGGCTAGGATTTTTTTTAACCGTATCAATAATAACTTACTTCCGGAAATTTAAAACAGATCGTCTCTATACAAAAAAAAGTAATGGGCGCTATAAAACTACTCAAGGCTTATTGCCTGAAGGGATACATCATAAATCAGAAACGGTCTGGAAATCCAGTGACTTACCTCCTAATTTGTCAGCTTGGGTTGAAATCAACAAAGACAAACACCCTGAATATGTTGGACTTTTTCGTAAAGTTGCCGGAATACTTAAATATAACTTAAATTTGCCAGCCTCTCAGAATAATAGCGTGAGTTTGTATGCGCATAGTATTAAAGTCAGTGAGGAACTATGCAAGTTAATTAACCTACCAAACGATGAGATAATTAAAATCATGTTTGGAACTAGCACTTCATCAGGAGTTAATTCGTATCTAGAGATGATTGATACACTCAAAAATGAGCCTCTCTTACCAATTCTCGGTGTAGCTCATGATATTGGTAAGCTTGAGTCCATTGAGTATGACGGTGATCAGATAAAATATGCTGACTTATTTTGTAAACAATCAAAAAATATTGTTTCTCGCATAAAAATAGGCTGGGGAATACCTGATGACTATCAATACGCATTATTATTTGCATTAAACTATTTTGATGGTAGTTCATTACTACCAAAGCGATTAGTTGGAGACAAACTACAAAGTAAATCGGTTCTTGGAGAATTCCTTATTGATTTATTGATTTTTACTCACAACTCTGTTGACTCAAGTGAGCATTATAAGTCCAGATTCAGCCCCATAAAAATTGATACCAACGAAATAGTTGAAGAACCACCTAATGAATTAACAGCCGAAGATACTACTATTGTTGCTATCGAGCCAGAGGTTAAAGCAAAATTAATAAGTGAAATTCCAATAGAACGCCCAAAACGTCAAACTCGTGCTAACCATAAACCCGTACCTAAAGTTAGCCCAGGGCAACTAACAGATAAATTTAGCAAAAATAACACCCAAAGAGAACAAGTTAAAAAGCATTGGAGTAAGCAAGCAATTATTGAAGATTGGCATAGTGGTGATTATCGTGAACCTAAGTAATTATCATAAATTTGTATTAAAGCTTCAGAGCTATATTTGTCAAGAACCTGATTATTCCAAGATTAGTGAATTTATTTATAATAACGAATACTGCCTCCATATGTGCAAAATGGTATCACGTAAATTCAGTGTAAATGATCAGGATTTACATTCGGAGTTGATCTTATTTATATTCGAGAATGATTCATTTAGAAAAGTATTAACTGGCGATAACGCGTTCAATGGCAGAGTTTTCACCTTTCAAATTATGCAATTAGCTAAAAAACTGCAGTCAAAATTTAGTAGTGATGAAATTAATATTGATCATATTGTAGATAAGATTATTGATGTTGAAGAGTCAGCGATAGAAGCAAAACACCAACGTTCGCAAGTTACGCAGTTGGGAATCATAAAAACACAAAAACTTAGAGAGCTTGATAACTATCGGCAAAAAATACTACTTGGTGATTTCACGATTGATGAACTTGTTGAAGTTATAGGTCTAAACACTGCCGAGTTAATGGTTAAAGCAGGTATTACTAATCGGTATAGTTTGATTACATCACCGGAGTTGTATCGAGAAAAA
The DNA here is from genome assembly GCA_964367915.1 of uncultured Neisseria sp. Taxonomy (GTDB): domain Bacteria; phylum Pseudomonadota; class Gammaproteobacteria; order Burkholderiales; family UBA11063; genus Aquella. The sequence continues at coordinate 3,924 of CAYIZV010000024.1, read as the reverse complement.
ATAGTTTCATTGTTTGATACATACTGTGAACTGTATTCCCGCTGGTACTTCAGTAAAGATGTATATCTTAAACAATTAATCAAACAATATGGTTCATTCAAATCCTTATATAGGTTTTTAACTCCACGATATTCTTATATGTCTTTTATGAATAAATTTAGCTCGCCAAGTATTTGGGATATAGAAGAGTTAATGTTATTAGTAAGAAAGCAGGAACGTTATGCATGATTTATTTCCTGGTATTGATATTAACTACAGTACAGCAATTATTACTGTAATTGTAGTTGTTTTAGTATATTTGATAGCGTTGATTATTCCTGGCGTTGGCAGCGTAGTAAAACACATTACCCATACAATTACCAAATACATTATTCATCCATTTTTTAAGTATGTAATAGAAGCAATTGCTTTGCTATTACTTAAAATGATCTGGTGGTTGTTCAAATACGTAATTCATGCATTACGAATTTATATCTACAACCTTACTCGTACTCACGAAAAAATCTATCCTAAACTTGAGCAAAAGAAAATTGGAGTTATTGATGAAAATTAAAAGGCTATTATTGATATTAATTATCCCAATCTGCGTTCAAGCTGAAGATCTTGGCGCAATAGGTAAAACCTATCCAATTGGCGAGCAGAGCCTGCTTGAATATATTAAACAAAAAGCAAGTTCGATGGTAGCTGATGGTTCTTGGGAAAAACTCAGACAGCAAGCAGTAGCTCGTACCGAGCAGCAAATAGACCACCCACCGGCAATTGCTGGTATTGGTCCAACTATTGAAAGTAATGTACGCTATTATGATCCTTCAATAAGAATTAATCAAGATATCGTAGATCCTTATACAAAAAAAATGCTCGCTAAAAAAGGTCAAATTATAAATCCAACGACTTACATACCATTTAACAATGAGCTAATTTTTATTGATGGTCGAGATCCTGAACAGGTTAGCTACGCTCTAGCTGAAAGTAAGCGCTCAACATTTAGAACTAGCATTGTGCTTACTGCGACCAATAATTTCAGGGCACTATTAAAACAAGAGCATCAACTGTTCTTTTATGATCAAGGTGCAACGTTAACCAAAAAATTTGGAATTCGCCACGTGCCTACTATTATCTATCAAGATAATATGCAACCAACTAAATTAAGGATTGAGGAGGTAAAGATTTGAATAAACTCGTAATTTGTATTCTTTTGAGCTCAGTAATTGGTTGTTCTAAAATAGATCCGGCCAATGAAGTGAAATGTAAAATGGAAAGAGATCAACTTATCATTGAGAATAAACAACTAACTAGCGAACTTACTCAATTAAAACTGAATGTTGCAACTGAAGTAAAGAATAAAACCAGCGCTAAAGAAAGTGAACTTAGTACTCAGATCGCCAATTACAATCAAAAAACTAAGCAAATGGAGATCGATGACCAAAATTTCAGGTCACGGTTAAGAATACTAGTTGGAATTTCAATGGCAGGAATAGTCAGTTTGTTAATAATCATCAATATCATCTTATTTAAACGCTTTAATCCCTCAAGAAAGAAAATTTATGAAGAGTAAATTATGTAAAGCAATAATTGCAATGTTAGGTTTTAGTTTTATGGCCAGCCAAGTAAATGCAGCATGTGTAGGTAAATTTGCCAACCCGATAACAGATGTTTGCTGGTCATGCATGTTTCCATTTTACATCATGGGTATGAAGATTGATAATCTTAGAGGCGAGCAGCCCGCTGGAGCATTCACTGCGCCTGCAGTATGCGCTGGTCAAACAGTCATGGGTTTTAAAATTGGCGTAGGGATGGATTTCTATGATCCTAATAAAATTGTTGATGTGACTAGAACACCTTATTGCATGGTTGGTCTTGGTGGAGTTGATTTAAGTGCTGGCGTAGCATCTTTGTATAAACGACAGGGTGAAACAATGCCTGAAGGTGTTAAATTAAATAACTTCTATCAAGCACATACTTATATTAATCCACTATTATTTATATTGGAAGTACCAATTGACATGGCATGCACCCAAGCAGCAAATTTTGATATTGCTTATTTGACTGAATTGGATCCTCTTTGGAATAATGATAATTTAACTTTTTTCTTAAACCCAGATGCCATTTTATATGCAAATCCTGCAACTGCAATTACAACTGCTTTAGATTGTGTTAATAATTTACCTGGTGCTTGGAATATATCTAGTGGTTATGTATATTGGAGTGCTGGATGTCAAGGTTCAATGTTCCCTCTCGATGGAAACTTACCCGGAAGTAATCCTATTGATGATAGCGTGTTAACTATGCAACGATTATTGCATAAAAATCACCGTGAACTCCTAGAGTATTCAACCGCTGGTCCACTGGCTGTATTTGCACCGATAATTCCACAGCCCATTATGAATAAAACTGAATATAAGTACAGTATGATATACCCAGTAAATTTTGTAGATCCGCTGTCTGGAGGAAAATGTTGCTCACCATTTGGTAGAACAACTGCAGGTTGGGCACCAGGGCATTCATTTCCTACGATGGGCGAAGATTTTAGCTATCAAATATATCAACGCCGTGATTGCTGTAGTGGAATAACAATTCCAAACTAATTACGTATTTTAAAAGAAAGTCTTGTAATGCCAAATAAAATCATATTATTAACTTTGTTATTTGCTGGTGCTAAATGCTATGCAGCAAATATAAATACTAGTTTATCAGCTGTTCAAGCAAAAAACGAAAGCCAGCTTAGTTTAATTAGTAATAACTTTGGCGATTTAGCTACTAAAAACAAGGCGAGTATAGCTCAAATTAATATGGAATCAGCACAAAAGATTAACGTAATTAATTTAGCTAAAACTAAGGTCACAGCTAGTAATATGCCAAATATTTCAAGCAGTGATTTAGTACCTAATCAAATCAATATCAATGACTTATTAAAACAAAGTCAACAGCAAATTAGCCAAAACCCAAACAATACAGACGTATCGCTTTATTTAAGCTTTACTAGTCTTGATAAGGATGTTATTATTTCATATGCAAAGCAAGCTGTAAAATATGGAGTACCGATTGTACTTCGTGGATTTATCAATAACTCATACAAGGACACATCGGCGTATATTCGTAAACTTAGAGAAGTGTTTCCTGATTTGACTATTTTGATAGACCCTCCAGCATATGAAAAGTATGATGTCAAACATGTTCCTGCATTAATAGTGTCAAAATTGCCTACAAATCCGGTCAAGGATGGATGTAGCTCTCCAGGAGATTTTAGCAAAGTATCAGGTGAGGTTTCAATTATTGCCATGCTTGATTACATTAGATTACACAGCAATAATCCAGCAATTGCTTCAATTGCGGCGAATAGAATAAATGATGTGCGAGAAAAAAGGTATTTCAAAGTTGATTAAAGGTAGTTTCTTGCTTGTATTGCTGAGTTATAGCATCTCGTGTAATGCTGATGATATTAGTATTAAGCAACAGTCCATTGCACAACAAGCACTAGCTAATGCGACTAGCAAAATTGACTTAAATAAAATTCAACAACAGCAAGCACAACAAAATAAAGATAATGCATTATCGGCCAGAATTTATGAGATTACTACAATACCAACTTGGCGTAACCTTATTTTTATTCGCCAATCGCGAGCAGGTAATAGTGTAAATCCAGAGCTATTAATTAAGCAAATTAATGACTACCTAATTCAATATAATCACCCAGAATTGACTACTCATCAGCAATCATTATTAACCCATGCAATAAATTAGTAGTAATCATGTAAGGTAACTAGATGCAGGACTAAAGTATTTTTAATCAATATATTCCCAAGTCAACGGTTCTTTAGTAACTGGATGTTTGCCGGCAGATTTATAAAGGTACTTACCTCGAACAAAGTTTTTATTTAGATGTCGCATAATAACAGTATGAGCTGTTAAACCACACCAGATTGC
>CAYIZV010000023.1:0-37631 GCA_964367915.1 uncultured Neisseria sp. | reverse complement strand
AGCATTAATATTGATATTTTCTTCATATCTTTATTTCCTTTAAAACTTTGTTTTCATTAAATTCCCAACAGCCGCCATTGTATCGACTAGCAAATAAATTATATAGCAGCATTTTTGTTGCTATCTTAATCAAGTAAGGTTATGCTATAACTATTAATAAAGGAACAAATCAACGTCTGCTAAAGACAAAAATATCGCTAAATCAATAATACTTGTTATAATCACGGAAAAAGAAGTAGGTCTTTGTTCAATAACATATTTATGAATATCGAATTAGATGCAGATTAAAATGAATATATTCTAAATCTTCTGTTGTATTTAAAAACTTAAAATTACAGTTACGGATTAATTTCGTGTTGGAAATATGATATATCAATTAAAAAAATCTCTAAACGTTTTTCAACTGCTCATGATCTCACTAGGTGGTTCGTGGGGAGGCGGGATGATAGTCTCATCTTTTTATACAGAATCGATGATAACTGGAGCATCAACAATTTTAGTATTCTTCATAGCTTCGATTTTTATGTATGTAATCATGTCTGTTTTACTAGAAATGTCGGTGGATTATCCAAACCATGGTTCATTTGTTGAGTACTCTTACCAATATCTAAATTCAGGAGCCAGTTTTATAATTGGCTGGTGTGCAGTTATCACTTTTATATTGTTGGCTTTTATTACGGCTGTAATGTTTGGCTCGCTGCTCCAACACTTCATACCTATACCATCATTGATATTAAGTATTTCTTTGGTTGTTATTTTTACAGCGTGCAATCTATTAAGTGTCAAGAAATATGCAACTATCCAGACTATTTTAACTATAACCAAAATTACGATTTTAGTTATTCTGAACATTTATATTTCGATTCTAACTCTAAAACACCATATTGTCAATCATACTCCTGCTCTTATAAGTAGCTCTGGTTTGTTTTCATCTGCTTTTGATCAAATCGTTAATACCTTATTGGTTTTTTGTGTTGTATTTACAAGTCTGGAATATGCAAGCATTGCTGGTGGCGAAGCAAAAAAACCACAAAAAACTTTACCAAAAACCATTAAATTACTATTCATTATTATATTGCTCATTGCTATCTTCGTTTCCATCCCTGCATACCTTGGTTTTCGGGGAAAATTTATCGAGTTCTTTAACATACTTTATCAGACCCATCCACAACAATCGTTACTAAATTTACCAATGGCTATTGTTCATATATTTGAACTAATATTTTTGCTAGCATCTTTCGCGATGCTAAATAGCGCAATATATGCGGCATCCAGACTGTTGCTAAGTCTTGCCAAAAACTCTTCCGCACCAGCAAGGATAGCCGTGATCAGTAGAAATGGAATCCCAAAAAATGCCGTAATTGGCACATCACTAGCGGTATTACTGCTAATTCTATTATTTAATTTGATATCATATCCAAATACTCTTCTGGTTTCAGTTGTATTATACTGTATTTCATTCTTCATTTTAGCAAATTGGATTGTACTTCTTTTTATATATCTATATTTTTATCGCAGTGTTCTTATTAGGAATTCATATTTACGTAAATTACATATACCTGAAAATCAAATCAAGCATCCAAACAAAATAAAATTAATTAGTGCAATAATTACAATTTTCTGTTTGTTATCAGTTCTCTTATTACTGCTATCCAACCAAACTTTTAGATTAAGCTTTTATATTATGTTTGTTGTTATAATCATTCTTAGTGTAATTAATGCTCTAAGAACTAATATGCCTAATCATGAAAATGAATAATTTTACTGATCTTAACACGCTAATTGAGCAACATTTTAATAGCTATTTAGCCAAGCCGATAGCGATGAAAGTATTAGATAGCACAGGCACTGTGCGCTTTATTACCCACCATGCAAAAAGACTAATGAATTTACCAGGCTTGGAAATTGTAAATGGGATAAATTATATTGAAGCTCTAACTAAATCAAACTACTATCTACCTACTAGCTTGGCAAAATTAGAAGCAATTTTAAAAGATGTGAGCAATAAAAAAAAGCGCATAACTTACTTAATGTCATTAAAAACTAGTCGTACAGATGAAATAATTGCTAATAATGTATGGCACTGCACGCAAGTACCACTTTTAAATCAAACTGGTGACTTAATTGGTATACAAATAGTTTGTACTATCTATAATAACACCCCTCTAGAAAACCTATTTTATAATCATGATATAACTTATGATTTGAAATTAATTCATCGCATTGGTTTAACTGCAAAACAACATTATGCATTATTTTTATTATGCAATAATTTCACACAAGAAGAAATTTCAGCAATATTTCAAGTTACGCGTGGTACTATTACGCGTATGATTGTCGATCAAATTGCACCTAAACTTGGGGTTAGCGTAGCTAACGCTTCGAATGTGGTGATAAAAGCCAAAAAAATAGGGTTGCAATACTATCTTCCCTCAAATCTATTTGATAATGCCATAATAACTATTGGCGATTTTGAAGATATGGAATAATTTAAAAATGAATCACACTGTTTTGGCGCGTAAATGGCGCCCAAAAAAATTTGCTGACTTAGTTGGTCAGCAAAACACCGTTACCGTACTGCAAAATATCATTAGCAGCGGGCGACTACATCATGCTTATTTACTGACTGGAACACGCGGTGTAGGTAAGACCACGATTGCACGGATTATTGCCAAAGCATTAAACTGTTTAAATCCGCAAAATTCCGAGCCGTGTGGCAGTTGTGAAAATTGTCAGCAAATTGATCGTGGACGCTATGTTGATGTAATTGAAATTGATGCGGCATCCAATACTGGAGTGGATAATATCCGAGAGGTACTAGAAAATGCCCAGTATGCACCGACCAGCGGTAAATATAAAATTTACATCATCGATGAAGTACACATGCTCTCCAAATCAGCCTTTAACGCAATGCTAAAAACATTGGAAGAACCACCAGCCCACGTGGTATTTATTTTAGCAACAACAGACGTACAAAAAGTACCGATAACAATTCTTTCCCGCTGCTTGCAACTTAAATTACGCAATCTTTCGGCTGCAGAAATAGAACAACATTTACGTTATGTTTTAGAAGAGGAGCAGGTTAATTCTGACAATACTGCTTTAGAACTTCTAGCACAAGCGGCAAATGGCAGCATGCGCGATGCACTCTCACTAACCGATCAGGCGATTGCTTTTTCCAATGCCAATATCACCGAGATAATCACCCGGCAAATGCTTGGAATTAGTGATAATAGTAGTATAATTGAGATTTTATCCGCAATTCAAAAATCCGATAGTATTAGCTTGGTTAATATTTGCCAGCGGCTCAATAGCGAAGGTGCTAATCTAGAAAATATTTTAGAGCAAATCAACTATAGCTTATTCAATATTGGTTTAGCTCAATTAAGCCCACAACCTCAACTAAGTAATGAGTTGCAGAATCTAGCTAAATCAATCTCGCTGCAAGATTGTCAGCTCTATTTTGAAATCAGTAATCTTGGCTTGGAACAAATACGTAAGGTGCAAAATCAATATCCGATTTTTGTTATGAGCTTGCTGCGGATGATCGCATTTACGATTGGAAGTACACAGGAGAAACAACTACTCATTCAAACTAAAAATTGTACTACTGAATTAGTTGCCTCTGCGCCAACTGAAACAGTAACGACACAAGCCAAGGAAGAAATCCATCCACAACAGCAAACTCCCACTATCATAACGGAAGTAACTGAAGAAGCTACAATTGTAAAAGCCACACCAATTTCCGAAGTAGTCATTGAGAAGAAACCAGCTCAACAAAGCGAAGAAATTGCGCCTTGGGAAGAAGCTAACCTAGAACAACAATCAAACGAAGCTCCAATCGTTGCAGCAACTCCGGCTATATCAGCCCAGTTTAGCAATTGGCTCGAATTTGTTAAAACTATTGATCTGACAAAAATTGATAAAACTATCGCGGTAGTATTGAGTAACTGTTCACAAATTGGTTCAAGCAATCCAGATGAGTTAACTTTAGCGATTAACGATAGTTATCGGCAACTAGTAACCACGGCTTGTGTTGATCAAATTGAACAGATGCTCTTTAATCAGTATCAGCACCATTTTGATCTTAATTTTAACTTTGTCGCTGAAATTCAGGATGGAACACTCAAAAGCCATCAACAAGCAGAATCACAGGCACAACAGTTATCCGCTGAAGAAGCAATTCACAATGATCCAGTTATTCAGGATTTAGTGACTAATTTCGCGGCTAAGATAGTGCCTAACTCGATTAAGCCACTTTAAGATATCAATAAAATTTAGTTAGTAACTGATGTTACACACTTATTCAATTTTAGAGATAAATTATTAATTTTGATGATTTTGCGCGCTGACTACGAATGTAAAATTAGCGCGCATGAGAAAAAATCAGTAACTTATCGATAAAATTGTTCGCCCCATATCATCAGTTACTATCTTTAGTTGCAGTACGATAAATATAGCGTACCAAAAGTATAATCACGATCAGCGATAACACTTGTGATGTACCTTCAAAGCTTTCACCAACCACACGCAATGCATCACTACTTTGCTTGATTACAAAAGGTACAGCTAAAATCAGTCCCATCAAAGATTCACCGGCAACCAAACCGCAAATCAAAATATTAGTGCGATTTTCAAGTTTTTTGACTGCTTCAACACCAATCTCATGTTGAAGTTTACGGTGACGACGTTTGATAAAGACACTGATCATGCCACCAATAAATAACCCGGTTACCAAGTCAGGTGGTAAATAAAGCCCCAGCCCCATCATAATCGCAGGTGTACGGAATTTGCCACTTTTTTTACCAATCAAATCCAGTGTAAAAGTAATCGCACCAATTAAAATCCCTAAACCCATCAGATTCCAGTCTTGCGAACCGTGTAGTACATTTTTAGTAATCATCGCAATTGCTGAGGCTTGCGGTGCACTTAATGTATTATTGGGGTCAATTCCCGGATGCGGAACTACTCCGGCAATTCCATAAGCGTTAAATACTAGATTAATCATAAATGGAGCTAGTATCATTGCGCAAATCACGCCGATAAATAAGGAAATTTGCTGTTTGTATGGGGTTGCACCAACTATCTGACCAGATTTAAAATCCTGAATATTTTCATTAGTAATTACAGCTGAGAAACCGATAAAACCAACTAGCAAAATCACCAATGCCATTAAATAAGTAATTACTTCATTACCAATTACCTCACCAGCCAAAGCTTTAAGCACCAGACTTAGAATAATCACAGCAATAAAGTACAAACCCGAAAGAGGAGAATTTGATGAACCTATCATACCCACCATATAACCAGCAACTGCTGCGATAATAAAGCCAAGTACTAGCACCAATAATGACAACATCAGCGCATAAACTGCTGACATAGTATTGCTACACACGTTTAACTGAACCAAATGAGAATAGATAAAAAAGCCAACCGGAATAATACACAACACAACTAACACCATCAATTTTTTAATGTTCAAATCGCGTTCACTATGGTCAATTTCATTGATATTACGAAGTGCAGCAATAGATTCTTGGATTGCAGTCACAATTGATTTACTCATCATGAGTATCGTTGCAACTCCACTAAATAAAAAGACACCAATTCCAACTGGACGAACATAGTTCTTCCAAGTAAAAAAGGCACTTCCAACTAGATCACTAGCATCTTTAAGCCCGTATTTAGTTGCAAAATAAGGTAATAAAACTAACCAACCGATAAGTAAGCCAATGAAGGCAACTATTGTATTACCGCCAATCAGAAATCCTGAGCCAATCACTGCTGGTGAGAAGCTGGTTCCCATCCCAACTACGCTGTTATTTACTTTAAAAAATTTATAATAACTATCACCAAGTACCTTTAAGCCATTTTGACAAAGATTAATCAGTGCCGCAATTCCGATCCCGGAAACAATAGTTTTAAATCCGGTTTTATCTTGCGTGTTATTCGTTGCCAATAAAACTTGCCCAATTGCATTTCCTTCTGGAAATGGTAAATTAGGATCTTTCAATAACACTCGTCTAAGTAAAACTGAGTAAGCAATCCCAATAAAACCACCACATAGTCCTAAAAAAAGCAATTCGGAGTAATGAAAATTCTTCCATACTCCCAGTATTAAAAGAGCAGGAAAAACAAAGATAATTACCCCAGCCAAACCTTCACCAGCTGACGCAATTGTTTGTGAAATATTATTCTCTAAAATTGAATATTTACGAAACATCCGCAAAATACCCAATGAAATAATAGATGCAGGAATTGAAGCACTAATCGTCGTACCTATTTTTAGCCCAAGATACATATTAGCGCCACACAATAAAATTGCCAAGACTACCCCAATAATTATTGATTTGAGCGATAGCTCTAGCTTCGGTACTAACTTAGTCATTCTTAAATCCTTATTTATCCATTATCACATTCAAATATTTGATACTTCGTATTTAATTTCATTAAATCTCGAATGGTTATTGCAAAAACCCAACAGTTTTGGCACTAGTTAAACGATTATTTTACTCCGACTAACATCGTTACTGCGTTGCAATTTAAAGGTTTTAGAGCTAATGTTTCTTAAAGTAACTCAAATAAGTAACAGAGTACTTAGTTTGATTAAAATAGAAACTAAATTAAAATAAGTAGATAGCAGCAATCAGATATAGGTACATTAAAGGACACCTACTAATATTCTACTGTAGTATAATGAGACTATAATTATAATGGATAATATAATAAAGGTATTAATCAAATGAAACCATCACGTCTTCTTTTAATATTAGGCATGCTAATGCTTAATTCATGTAGCACTCTTGATCATAGTACGACCAAACAAATTGCACAAGATAAAGTTCTCCCTAATTACGCAACTCCCAATGCAGAAATGTTAAACACTAAATCAGAATCCAATAATGATACAATGTATTTACCTGTTAATAACGAAAATTTGACCACAGAAGCTCCATTGGAAGAGATGTCTGAAATTGAAAAATTAAAAATTAATAGCTACAATCCGGTACATAATTCAATTGATGTTCTAGTTCTAAACATTGATTATCAAAACCGAAATTTGTCAAACTATCCGCTATTAAATGCTAATCTAAACCACATTATTCCTGAGCGCTTTAATCAAACAGATTTTAGCAACCCCACGGCAGCTCTAGTTAATCCAATTACACTTAATCCATCACCATATAATCTAAGAACGTTACAAAACGACAATTTAGAACTATCCTTGGAAACTACAGCACTAATAAACAACCGTGGAAGTATCAGCAAAAAAACTTCAGCTGAAGTTCTTAAAGAGCGTGCCAAATACCTTGATGTTGCACAAAAAGGTTTAGAAGCCATGTATAAAAAAAATCCTGCACTTAAGGCTAAATTTGAATCTGCTGTAGCTTTTGGAGTTTTTGAAATCACTAACTTCAATGTGCTTCTTTACGTTGGGGCTTATGGTAAAGGTGTAATCTTTGATAATAAACAGCAGAAGGTACTCTACATGGATACGGTACGGGCTGGAACAGGTCCTGGTTTAGGCTATGAGTCAATGTATATTGTATTTGTCTTCAAGAATGAATTCGCACTTGAACAATTCATTGGAGCAAAAGGTGGCGGTGGCGATATTGGAGCATCTGCGACACTTGGAATGGTTGGCGCGCAAATTTCGTTTAATCCTGAAATTGATGTTTATCAATATTATCGTAACGGATTTGACTTACAAGCCAACTGGGGCGGAACAATCTACGTACCTGCGAGCTCATTGAACAATTAAATTTTAACGTTAGAAAGAGTATATGCTAGATCCACAACTTTATGCAGAATTTACTAAAAAATTATACGCACAACCAGTATTTGATTTAATTTCTCGATTACCAAAAGAATTTAAGCCAAACTCAATTATTGATCTGGGATGTAGAAGTGGCGATACAACCAAGCATCTAGCATCTACTTTTACTAAAGCCAAAATAGTTGGCATTGATAGCTCAAATCAAATGATTGAACAAGCGAAGGTTCGTTTTCCCAAGCTAAATTTTCAGTGTGCGAGATTGGAAGACTTTAATTCTAAAGCTGACTTGATTTTTTCTAATGCTGCCCTACACTGGGTGGGACATAGTGAAGAATTAATCAGTAAATTAATTGCGGGACTTAACTCAGGCGGAATACTACTTGTACAAACGCCACTTAATTTTGAGACTAAAGCTCATATCCTTCTTCGCCAGCTAATCAGCGAAAATCAAGATTGGTACAATCAGTTGCATGACAGTGTAATATTCGCCACATTCCGAAACCCGGAGGATTATTATGATATTTTTCAACGGCGCGATCTAACCGCACAAGTTTGGAGTGCCACTTATTATCAACAATTTCCGCATACTGAGGCTATTTTTGAATGGCTTAAAAGCCCCATAATTTGCGAGTTTCGTGAAAAATTAGCAATAGCAGAAATAGAAAAAATTTTTGAGAAATTTGTTCCGCTGCTTAAGTTTGCATACCCGCCGCGCAGCAAAACTGGTAAAATTATAGTTCCATTCAGTAGACTGTTCTACTTGGTACAAAAGATCTAATCGTTGGGGTTTTGTACCTCAATGAACGCAAGGAATATATTTTACGGAGAGATATTGACATGCCAGCATGGTTTTACAATTTACATGTAGTTACCGCACTTTTTTTAATCTATGCTATTTTTGGCACCATTGGCTTTATCGCCTACAAATTAAATAAAAAATATTTTAAACTTGAAAATCATTCTCCAATTATCACAGTTGCTCAACAAACTAGCATCACATTTGGCACTTTATTTATTGCTTTTTGGATTGCACTAAATTGGCAAACCTTAGACAATTTAAGTCTGGATAGCAAAAGTGAAGCACAAGCAATTCTTGATTTATACAGTAGTACACATGCTATTAACCAAGAACCTCAGGCAAATAATGTTCGTAATGCAATTGATAACTATCTGAATAGCATTGTTACGGAAGAATATAAATCTCTCGAACAAGGTCAGCTTAATCAGCATACGGGTGAATTATTTAATCAGCTTAAACTTGCCGTATATCATTTGCCAGCAAAGACACTTGAAGAAAAAATCACCTATTACCACATTACTACTTCGCTTAATACATTAGTTGATTTTCGTTTTAAACGACTCGATTATGTTAATGGTCAGATGAATGGAGTTCTGTTAATTTTCTTCGTGGTACTCCTTGCTATAATTTGCTTTTGGAGCGCATGTATCAACAATCAAAACCGGAAATTATCTGTCCTCGTGCTCTGTAGCCAATATTTGATAATACTCTCCTCGTCATGGTTGATCTTGGAAATAGACCGCCCTTTCCAAGGCTATTTTAAAGTAGATAATAGCGCTTTTGTTCTGATACAGCAGCAAGTAGCTCAACTAAGCCACACCTATAACAAGTAATATTATAATGACTAATTTTGTCTTGATTGGAATAATATGAGCCTTAACTCATTTGCTACGGAATTTAAAGATCTCTGGACAACTAAATATCTCCGTGAAGATATTTATGCTGGATTCAGCGTTGCAATTGTCTCGATTCCGCTGGCTTTAGCTATTGGTATGGCATCGAATGTTCCTCATACTTTGGCATTAACCACCGCAGTTGTTGGCGGAATTGTCGCTGCCATTTTTGGCAGTAGCAGACTATCAATCACTGGACCGGCGCTTTCAATGGCAGTACTTACCGCTAATTGTGTTGAGAAGCATGGACTGGCAAGCCTAGTAATCATTGGCGTAATCTGTGGGTTATTACAAATTCTCGTTGGGATTTTTAAATTAGGACGTTTTTCCAAACTAATTCCATTACCAATAATACACGCCTTTACTTCGGGTGTTGGCGCAATTTTATTGCTTGAAGCACTACCTATCATGCTTCAAATTCACACCAATGACATTTACCACCCTTTGGATGTGATAAAAAATCTCATAATTTATATTAATCATATGAATCCACTCGCCTTCATCCTGGCACTAATCACTATTTTTATCGCGCGTAAGTTACCTAAATATGTACCAAAGCTTCCTGCATTACTTATTGCAGTGCTAATCCCTACTTTAATTGTTTGGATATTTGATCTTCAACAGATTCAATTAGTCGGGGCTTTACCACATCAGTTAACAATCCCAGATTTACCTAATTTTGCAACGATTAACAGCTGGCATTCCCTACTAATTAGCGCCGTGGCTATTTTTGTACTGGCTTCATTAGAAACGATATTGTCTGTTCGCTCAATTGATAAACTAGGGCTGGGAGACTTACATAACCCTAACCGCGAGTTAATTGGACAAGGTTTAGCCAATATCAGCTCAGCATTACTTGGTGCAATCCCAGCAACTGCATTGCTTACTCGCTCAAAAATTAATATTGAATCTGGAGCAAAAACTAAACGTGCAGCAATTTTTCAATCCCTGATTATTTTGATAGTAATTTACGCTTTCCCGCAAATACTTGAGAATATTCCACTAGCCGTATTAGCTGGAGTGCTTTTTAGTGCAGCCCTATCAATGCTAAATCATCAACAAGCAGTCACTTACTGGAAACAGGATAAATCCGAATTCCTAATTTTTAGTATAACGTTCATTATGTTAGTATTTACTAATTTGATTGATGGTATTCAAACTGGAATCATGGTTGCACTATTCATCATGGTCATGCGAATGCTTGCCACCAAAAGCAATATCAGACTATGGAATAATCAGCAAGTAATCAGAATCAGTTTAAGTGGGAATATTACCTTTTTATCATTTGAAAAATTAAGCGAGCTAAAAAAACAAATCAGTAAACATGCACAATTACATTTCGTTATCTTTGAATTTGAAAGACTGCAAAGCATTGATAGTGCTGGCTGTCAACATCTCCTTGATATGATTGAAGAGATAAATTCAACTGGTTTAAAAGTAATTATACATGGTCTTACCCGCGACCAGTATAAACTACTTAAGTCACTAAATATAGATGAGATTCCATTTGTTAACACAGTCACCGAAAGTGAAATTAAACAGATTCTGGAAACTGGCGGTGTTTCATATACTGCTAATGAGATTCTTAAACAAGGGCTGGAGAAATTTCAGGAACAATATGCCAAAGAGCGCTCCAGATTAATCAACACATTAGCAAAAGAGCAGCAACCACATACCTTGCTAATTACATGCTCAGATAGTCGCTTAAACCCCAATGAGTTTTTTGCTTCAGGTCTAGGTGAGATTTTTATGGTGCGTAATGTTGGTAATGTGGTGCCCTGTTATAGTCAAAACATCAAGTACAGCGAAGCTGCTGCAATTGAATATGCGATCTGCCATCTAAACATTCGTAATATCATTATATGTGCTCATACCGAATGTGGCGCAATTAAAGCATCAATCAAACATGCTGACAGCCATGACGCATCTGGTTTAGATAATTGGCTGCAGATTATCAAAGATGGATTCAAAAAACACGCGCCCAGCGACCCTACTGAAGGTACAAAGTTAAATCTACTTAATCAGATTGAACATTTAAAGACCTATCCGTTAGTTGAAGATTTGTTGACTAAAAGCGAAATTACTATCTCGGCATGGGTTTATGATGTTCATTCGGCACAGATTTTAGAGTGGGATGCCAGTCAACAAGATTTTCGTTATATTCTAGCACAATCCAACGATAGCAATTAATAATTCCCTATCATAGTTTAACTAAAAAAGTTGTCCACAAAAGTGGACAACTTTTATTAAATAGATAAGCTATAATAGCATCTGTTTTCTTATTTTCCTCAACAAATTGCCCTTTATTCACCCACACTATTTTTAAGTGTGGGATTTTTTTGCGCAATTACCAAATGGTTACCCGTTGCTCTGGTGCTAAATACATCTTATCACTTGGTTTGACGTCAAATGCCTTATAAAACCCAGCTTGATTACGAAGTGGTGCATTTCCACGAACTGCTGCAGGTGAATGCGGATCTGATTTTAGATAGACGATTTGCTGCGCTTCACGAATCTTAGCCCGCCACACGCTTGCCCAGCTTAGATATAAGCGTTGCTCGCCACTTAAACCATCAATCATCGGAGCTGATTCGCCATGTAGTGAGATCAAATACGCTTTATAGGCAATATCCAGACCTGAATTATCGGCGATATTCTCACCCAAAGTTAGCTCACCATTAACATGATAACCTTTTATTGGCGTATAAGCATTATATTGCGCCACCAAAGCACTGGTTTTTTGTTTAAAGCGCTCGTGATCTTCAGGTGTAAACCAGTCGTGTAGATTACCTTTAGCATCATATTGACTGCCCTGATCATCAAAACCATGACTAATCTCATGCCCGATCACCGCACCAATGCCACCATAATTGGCTGCCATATCAGCCTTGGCATTAAAGAATGGAGGTTGTAAAATAGCCGCCGGGAATACAATTTCATTAAGCTCGGGGTTATAGTATGCATTTACCGTTTGCGGTGTCATACCCCATTCACTGCGATCAACAGGTTTGCCTAGTTTATTCAATTCATAGTGATAGCCAAATTTATGTGCCGCAATAATATTACCGATCAAATCATTGGGCTTGATAGTCAGTGCAGAATAATCACGCCAATGATCAGGATAAGCAATTTTAAGCATAATTGCAGCCAATTTTTCTTGTGCTTTAACTTTAGTTGCAGGAGACATCCAGTCTAATGATTCAATACTTTGACGATAAGCAGCAACTAAGTTTGCTACCAACTGCTCCATTTTAGCTTTGTTTTCAGCCGGGAAATATTGTTTGACATACAATTCACCCAATGCCTCACCTAGAGTACCTTCCACCAAATCCACGCCACGTTTCCAGCGTGGTTTATTTTGTGGTACGCCACTAAGCACCGTTCCGTAAAATTTAAAGTTCTCGTCAACAAACGCTTTGGATAAATCAGCGGCAAAGGCATCAGCAATTCTTAGTCGGAAATAAGCTTGCCACGTTGCTAGAGGTGTAGCAGTTAAAATATGATTAAACTGGCTGATATAACTTGGTTGTGAAATTATCACTGAATTAACTTTATCAGCTAGCATACTGCTTTCCAAATAACTCTGCCATGGATAGCCCGGAGCTAGTTTATCAAGATCTTTTACAAGATATTTATTATACGTTTTGACTGGATCACGGTTTTCAACTTTAGTCCACTGAGCATGAGCTAATTCAGTTTCTAATTCAACGATATTTTTAGCTTCCTCATGAGCATTTTTATCGCCGATGAGTGCCAGCATTGCTGCCACGTGTTGCTGATATTTCTCCTTGGTTGCTGCCATATTTTTATCATCGACTTTAAGATAATAATCACGATCTGGCAATCCTAAGCCAGACTGATAAACATCTGCAACCATAACCGTTGAATCCATCGCATCCTGATGTATTGCAAAGTCATAAGGCGCACCGACGCCAATTTGATTAAACTGTGCAATTAATTGCGGAATTTGTTCAACACTTTTAAGTTGATTAACTTCAGCCAATAAGCTCTGTATTGGCTTACTGCCCAATTGATCTAATTGTGATTCATTCATGAAGCTACCATACATGGCAACGATCTTGTAAGCATTAGAGTTAGTAGCTAGATTGGGTTGTTTACTTAATTCATCTAAAATTCCGCGCAATTGCGTCAAAGTATTATCACGAAGTTCGTTAAATGCGCCCCATGAAGCTTTATCCGCTGGAATCACGGTTTTGTCTAACCATGCACCATTGGTATACTGATAAAAATCATCTTGCGGACGGACTTTTAAATTACGGTTTGCCAAATCAAGCCCAGAGATTGGCAAATTCGCTGATGCCATTTTTTGCAGTTGAATATTGGTAGCTGACTCCATAGTTCCAACTCCACATACTGAATTAGTTGCTGCTAACAAAATTGCGCTAGTTAATAAACTTTTTTTCATTGTTAAATTTCCCTTAAAATTTAAATTTATTGGTATTTGGATAACGCCAATCACGGGCAAATGCCGTAGTGGTTAATTTAGGACCAACCGCCGCCTGCCGTCGTTTATACTCGTTGATTTTTAATAAATGTGCAACTTTTTTCACATCCTCAGCTGAATAACCAAGCTGAATAATGTCCTCTACCGAACGCTTACCTTCAACTAACTGCGCCAAAATTGCATCGAGTACGGGATATTCCGGCAAAGAATCCTGATCACATTGATTTTCACGTAACTCCGCAGATGGTGGACGGGTAATAATCCGTTCAGGAATCACCCGCGACTGAGCATTGCGCCAGTTCGACAACGCAAACACCTGAGTTTTAGGTAAATCTTTCAACAATGCAAAACCACCTGCCATATCACCATAAAGTGTCGCATAGCCAGTTGTCATTTCAGATTTATTACCCGTGGTTACTACCAAATAACCAAATTTATTTGAAATCGCCATCAATAAAGTACCACGAATCCGCGCCTGTAAATTTTCTTCGGTAGTATCTTCTGCCAAACCAGCAAATAACGGATTTAAACTATGCTTGAATTGTGCAAAAATATCACCAATTGCGATCTCTTCATAAGCAACTTGGAGGATATCGACCATTTCACGGGAGTCATCAACACTAATCCCCGCAGTAAATTGTGAAGGCATCATTACTGCATGTACCTTATCATGCCCCAAAGCATCAACTGCAATTGCCAAAGTTAAAGCTGAATCAATTCCACCCGACAAACCAAGAACAACACCTTTGAAACCATTTTTACCAACATAATCGCGCAGCGCCAAAACCAAAGCATTATATAGCCTTGCCTCAAGTAATTGAGGATAATCGTTCACTACAGGTGTAGCACTAAATCCAGCAGCAGAGTACTCCAGATAAGCTAACTGCTCTTCAAATGCAGGCATCGCAAATACTTTTTCTCCTTGAGTATCCAATGCAAAGGAAGCACCATCAAAAATCAATTCATCCTGTCCACCAACCTGATTAACATAGATTAGCGGAATATTATTTTCACTTACCCGATAGCCAGCCACTTTCAAACGCTCTTCATACTTACTGGCTTCGAATGGCGACGAATTAACTACAATAACCAATTCCGCGCCCTGCTCGGCGCTTTCAGCAAATGGTACAGTATCCCACATGTCTTCACAAATAATTACTCCACAGCTTACTCCATTTACCGAAAAAACCATAGCTTCCGCACCGGGAGTGAAATAGCGACATTCATCAAATACGCCATAATTAGGCAGCAACATTTTGTCATAACGTCCGAGAATATTACCATCACGCAAGATAAATAAACTATTATAATTTTCTCCACCACTACGGTATGGGCAACCGATCAACATCGTAATTCCATCTATTGCTAGCAAACGATCCAACTCATGCTGCGAACGCAAATAAAAATCACTACGGAGTAATAAATCCTCAGGTGGATAACCGCTAATTGCCAATTCTGGAGCAATAAACACGTCTGCGCCATTGGCTTTAGCAATATTAATTTGTTGAATTAACTTATCAGTATTGCCAGCCAAATCACCAACTGTAGAATTCATCTGATAAACCGCTAATTTAATTTTATGACTCATCTTAACTTTAATCCTTAAACTACCCAATAACCAACTATACTCAAATTAACGCGACATACCGGGGTACTGCCATAATCCGGCAGTACGCAAGGTATCACGCACAATCAAAGCTTTTTCCAGATTAGTTGCCGGAACTACATTGGGCGTATTTCCCCAGTCCCAAGCGACTACGTTATTGACATCAAGTACATAATTTAAATTAGCTGCAGCCTGTTCTAGTACTGCTGTTGCTCGACGAATATGGCTGGCTGAAGTCACCAAAATCACCTGTTTTGCATTCAGTTTCTTGATTATTGGCATACTGTTCAATGCATTACTTACGGTATCAGTTGACTTATCCTCAACAATAATATTCTCAGATTTAACTCCCTTATCAATCAACCACTGGCGCATCAGGAATGACTCAGTAACACCAGACTGTGCTACGCCGCCACTAACGATAATTTTAGCATTAGGATAATGTTGAGCAACTGATTGGGCAATTTCTAAACGTTTTACTAATTTATCATCCATACTACCATCGTCATGCAATGCATAACCTAAAACTAAGATAACTAAATCACTACGCCCATCAATTTCACTAGTTTGCATGACATTAATTTGTAAATCACTCGCATCATCAGCATTCACCAAAGCATCTCGATAATGAATTATCTCAGGAGTTTTGATTTGTTTGAGCTTATTTAGATAATTAGTAAATACAGCGCTTTCGCCACTAGCATTAGCATATCCTGCTTCATAAATCCAAGTCACAGGATAAGTTGGTGCCTGACTTTCGATTAGCAGATAAGTCTGACGCGCTTTATTCAAATCACCTTTTAAAATCTGTGTAGCAGCCAAAGAATAGCTTAAATCCAACCGTTCAGGTGCTAACTTATGCGCCTGTAAAAAGGATGCTTCGACCACATCCAAATTACCTTTGATGGTTACCCCAAGGAAAACCTTGCTTTCAAATTGTTTAAGATCACCACCACTATTAAGATATGTCAGAGCCTGTTGCTGTAATTGCATAATTTGCGTTTGTTTATCCAATGCTGACGTTGAGAGCACATCGGCTGCCAACACCGATTTCAACAATATCCCCAGCAATAACACTAGTTTCATTTTGTTTAATAATCTCATTTAAAATCCAATTCCAAAAATTTTAAGAAGCTCGATACGCCAACTCAGAAATATAATATTCAACAGTAGTCACTATCACAAGTATTCAAAACACTGAAGTTTTCAGTATCCGTAGCACATTTCCATGAAAAATCTTTTCAATAACCCGATCACTAAACCCAGTATTTTGCAATGCCGCTATAAGCTTTGGTAAATCAGCAATTGATTTAATCTCATCATCAATAGAACGACTACTAAAGCCATCAAAATCATTACCGATTGCCAAAACGTCTTCACCTGCTATTTGATAGATATGCTTTATGTGCGCTACCATTTTAGCCAGACGTATAGTTTTATCTTCGCTGTCCAAAAAATATGACACACAATTAACTCCGATCACACCGCCATTATCAGCAATACCACGAATTAGCTCATCTGGTAAATTACGCGTATGCTCACATAAAACCCGTGCATTTGAATGACTGGCAATAATCGGTAATTTAGCAACCCTTAACACATCACACACACCTTGATCAGATAAATGCGAAACATCCACTAGCATACCAAGTTGTTGCATCCGCTCTACCATCTGATAACCAAATGGTTTCAAACCACGCATTTGATCAATACAACTTGGTACGCCAATATGGCTTTCATAATTCCACACTAAGGTAATATAACGCACACCTAATTGATATGCTTGCTCTAACTGCTCTAGGTTACAAATGAAACCACCTTCTTCAACACAAGTAAACGCAGCTAGCTTGCCTTGCTGTGAAACACGTTCCAAACTAGCATAATCACGCACTAATTCAATTTCATCTTGATTTAACTTAAGTTGCTGAATTAATAAATTATATAACTTGATGAAATGCGCCCACGGCTCAACTTGATATTTATCACACGCCTTCAAGTTCAACCACAACACAAAAAACTGCGCCAATGAGTCTGCCTGTTGCAAACGTTCTAGGTCAATATGTAGCTTATTTTTTGCCAAATTGCCAACTGGCGCACTTAAAATAAATTCTTGCTCAGGAGAATAAGCATCTGGATCATAATATAGTGCAGTGATAGTATCCGCATGCAAATCAATTAATTTCATTACCTAGCTTTCCAGCAAATGTAAAATAAATTGCCACTCTTCGCTTGTTACAGGCGTAATTGATAACCGATTACCTTTTTGCAAAACCTTCATAGCTGCAAGCTCAGGGTATTGGCGCAATTCCAGAATTGAAATATATTTGGTTTTTTTAACAAATTTAACGTCAACACACCACCAAACTGGCTTTTCCGTAGTTGACTTGGGTTCATAATATTCATTAGCCGGATCAAACTGAAAGCTATCGGGATGCGCTGCAGTACTAATTTCTACGATGCCGTAAATACCTGGCTCTTTGCAAGATGAATGCCAAAATAATGCCTTGTCACCAATCTTCATTTGATCACGCATAAAATTACGTGCCTGATAATTGCGAATTCCAAACCATTCAACTGACTGATTGGGGAAATTTGCCACATCATCAATACTAACCTCGCCTGGCTCTGATTTCATTAGCCAATATTGCATAATACTACCTTTTTATTAAAACAATTTCCCGCCATTTTAGCATTAATCCAATTGCAATTGACAGGCTTAGTTGTTACAATCATGGAACTATATACTAAAACTGATTCGAAATACTAGTAGGCGATTTGCGACGAAGCTTACACCGAGTAAGTAAGGAGTAAATCAACGACCTAGGATGATGAATCAGTTTTAGTATACATCTGACTTCGTCGTTATGAGAGGAACTGTAGGCTTTGTCGCTTGTCACCTACCAGTATACAAACCAGTTTGAGCATTACGTTTTTGATACAGCAGATTTTGTGCTTAGATCGTCTAGCAATCACCAGTTGCTCAGAAAGATTTTGACATAACGAAAATGATTTTATAGAATAGACAGTATGAATTTCTTAAACCGCAAACGCAATATTCTACGCCGCAACAACTTACTTTTCGCACTGGTAATAATTCTCATTAGTATCGGAATTCATTTTTTTTATATGCAAACTGATCTGTCACAGCAAAATAAAATTCGTACTCAATTAAAAAATCAACTGGCACAAAATAAATTGACTACATTGACACAAAATAGCCAAACCTTATTCACTAGTAAGTCCGATAAAAAAAGTACCATTTTAACTGATGTTACAGAGCTACATTCTAGTATGATCTTACCCTATCGTGAAGATTACTCGCCTAGTAATGAAACTACAGTAGTAACCCTAGATAGTCTTAGCAGTAATTTATTTCGCACACCAAGAACTGCCACATTCAATAATTTGACTCAGAATATGGAATCAAGTACTACTAGCAGTTTCATTTGTCCACACGATCTACCCTTTGCAATTAGTTATCAATTGGAATCTACCACTCAAGGCAAAACACTATACGGTCAGGTCTATAAAAATGCCTGTTATGACAATCCGCAAGGTAGTAAAGCCGCAAACAATGATCTTTTATACGGAGAAAACCAAAATATCGACAGCAATGGTAAAGCAGAACAAATGACTGCATTCAAACCAATAGGTCAACCAGAAGGTTGCCACATGGCAAGCAATAACATCCAAGCACCGATAAAAATTAGTGAAAGCACAACTGTCATCACTCCAATCACAACTATAGTAAATAATGAGTCAATCACCATTGGCTATAAACAAACCACCAAACTTAATATTAATTGTCTACAAATTTGTAATTCTATGCTAAACCATCTCTGCGCGGCAGGTGATACCATAAATATTACCTACTGCAAACAAACAGTTGCAGCAGCTTATCAACGTAAAACGATTTATTATCTGCGTAATATCCAACAAAATTTTTGTGCCTGTCAAATTTATAGCCCTCTTTATGGTGGATACTCATTTACTAATGCAGTCGATATTGAGAGTGCAATTGACTATCACAATCAATTAAGCTCTGTCACCTGTAGCAATTACCAACAGGGTGTCGATTAACTAAGACATTGTTCTGTGGTAAGTTACTGACTTATTTTGTGCAATGCAGCATCTATGGGGTAAAGTTTTCGGTTCATAGAATTTAGCTACTGCCTCACTTATATGATAGAATAAACACTCAAAATAATAATATCTAACTTTGAGGGTTAACTAATCCTAATTCAAGGAGAAAAACATATGGCGTACATTGAATCATCTTCAAATAAACAGCCTAGTCTGTTTTCTGCTATTGCAATCGGTGTTGGTTGCATCATCGGAAGCGGGTGGCTTTTTGCCAGTTATAAAGCATCTAAATTTGCTGGTCCCATTGCCATGGGGTCGTGGGTAATTGGAGCTCTACTGGCTTTACTAATTGCATTACTCTTGGCAGAAATTGCGACCTATTACTCTAAAGAGACTGGTTTGTTTGCCAGATTATTAACGCTAACGCATAACGGCGATTATGGCTTTATCATCTCGTCATCCAATTGGTTTGCTACTATCATTACTATTCCGGCGGAAGCTGAAGCATCGGTACAATACTTAGCAATGGCATTCCCAAAGCTTAGTGAAGATGTATTTAATAATAATCACTTCACTCACTTAGGAATAGCTTTGGTTTGCTTAATAATGGTATTTTATGGTTTCTTAAATTATTGGGGAATCAAGTTATTAGCTAAAGCTAATAATACTATTACCATAATTAAACTAACAGTTCCAGCACTAACGGCACTCATATTCTTTGCCGCGGCATTTCACCCTGGCAATTTTACTGCCTATCAAGGCACAGTAGCACCATATGGCTGGGATAAAATGTTTACTGCAGTTGTAACGTGTGGTATTTTCTATTCTTTCTACGGTTTTAGCATGATTACCGTATTTTCGAAAGAATTAAAAAATCCACAACGCAATATTCCACTGGCTCTTGCTGGTTCGGTACTGATTTGCTTGGTAATTTATCTAATGTTGCAGGCATCATTCATTGGTGCAATGCCCACTAATTCGATTGTTAGTGGCTGGCACCATCTGGACTTCACGTCACCATTAGCACAGCTAGCAATTATCTTGGGAATCAACTGGGTTGCGATAGTTCTTTATGTTGATGCAATGATTAGCCCATCAGGTACTGGAATTATATATGTAGGTTCAAGTGCGCGGATGTTTACGGGTATGGCAGAAGACAAACAAATGCCATCAATTTTTGCTAAAGAGCATCCAATTCACGGCATTTCACGACTATCAATTTTTGTTACTTTAATCTTTTGTATGATTTTAGTGATATTTTTTGATAACTGGGATAAAATCATGATCGTAGTCTCAGTATTTCAATTAATTTCATGTTTAGCTGTGCCAATTGCGTTCTGCAAACTACGTAAAATTGATGTTGATAAACCGCGTCCATTTAGAATGCCTGGTGGTATTGGTTTAAGCTATATTGCATATTTAGTGGTAAGCTATCTCTTAATCCAGTGTGGGTTTATGCCTTTGTTACTGTCTCTCGTATTCCATATCGTGTTCTTCTTAATTTACTGTTCCGTATATTACAAAACGTTATCTGGCACCATCAAAGCATTTTTATCTTCATGGTCAATGTTTGTGTATATGGCAATCGTAGCAGTGTTTGGTTACTTTCAAGACCTTGGTACGCTGACAACTGTATTTCACTTAATCGCATTTATCGTTATTGCGACTCTGAATTACTACTTCCTGCTTAATCAAAAAGGACATAACCCGCAAATAGTGCGCAACTAGGTTTATTGTTCCTCAATAAAAAGCGACGGCTAAATTAATTAGTCGTCGCTTTTTGTTAGATAATCATATAAATAACAATATCCACACCATCTTGTTCTGAAAATTAATAATTTTCAGGAAAAAAATTCCGCTCAACCATCTCAATTAAAATGTGAATAATTTTTATATGTAATTCTTGTACTCGATCCGCGAAGGCACCTGCCGGAGTGCAGACAGAAACATCTGCTAACTTGGTTAGCTGGGAACCTTCTTGCCCGCTTAAACCAATCACCGACATTCCCAGCTCTTTTGCTTTTGCCACAGCTTGCAACACATTCTTACTTGTCCCACTAGTGCTAATAGCCAACAAGCAATCACCTGGCTTACCGTGCGCATCCAAGTAACGTGAAAAAACCTCCAGATAACCATAGTCGTTTCCAACGCAGGTTAGATGCCCAGGATCAGCAATAGCAATTGCAGGCAATCCTTTTCTTGGTTTACGATATTGACCAGTCAACTCTTCTGCAAAATGCATGGCATCACACATTGAACCGCCGTTACCACAAGAAAAGACCTTACCTCCCTGATTAAAAGTTTCAATCAGTAATTTACCCGCGTTATGGATGGAGTTGATACCATCAATGTCATTTATTAACCGATCTAAAGCATGTTGAGCTTCAGTTAAACTATTCAAAATATCATTTACCATAGATGCACTCATTATAAAATTTAATTATCAAAATCTTGGTGTTTATTTCTGTATACACGAAAAGCAAAGACACCCAATGCAATCAAAGCCAATCCAATACAGATATAAAACATCATAACAAAATTTCGCGCTTGTGGTGGCTGACTTAAGTTAATACATTGTTGAATTTGTTGACTCTCTACGTTTAGAATCTCTTGTTGTTGACGCAGGTAAATTGTGCTTTCATAACCACTCTTACCATTACAGACAACGTCATAATAAGTTTTACTATCATTATCCTGAATCAAGCCACTACTTTCCTCTATCACAGAGGTTTTTTTAAGGATATTTGGTCCATAAACAACAGCAGGACAAAGATTTAAACTAGCGATAAATTGCTGTGTGATAATTACTGACTCCGGAAATTGCTGACTTATCCCGCGATAACGCTGATTACAATGGATACTAGCTGATGCATCGGCTTTAAAATGAGTTACTTGAGATGATCTCTCACATTTAATTTGATAACCATAGGCTGTAGTATTATTTGTGCAAAATTGCTGATAGAGTTGCAAAGAGGCATCTTCATCTTTGACAACCGTAGTTTTACGGTGTTTATGTGAACCACCAACACCAAACAAACTATTGATTGATCCAACAAAGCTGGCATAACTAGATCCAATACAACAAACCAATACAACTAAAACCAATCTACGCATTCAGCTAATTTCCTCAAGTTATATATTACTCAGACAAATTCAAATACTAGTAGGCGCTTTGCAACGATACCTACAACACGTAAATAAGAAACAAAGCGACGACCTAGGATGAAGAATTTGTTTGAGTATACTTTTAACTACTTAATTTTTGTTCTAATGCAGAATAATCATCCTGCATATTCTCAAAATACTTAATTGTTTTAAGACGTAGGTCATAAGCTGCTGGCTCATCACAAACAATTAGTGCTTTACGATGATATTGCAATGCTGTAATTGGGCACATGCTGGATACGGCACCTTCAATGGCTTGATAAACTGCTGGAGCTTTAGCCAATCCTTTTACCATAATTACCACATCTTTAGCTTGCATGACAGTATCAATACCAATCGTTAATGCCAATTTGGGAGTTTTGCTGATATCTCCGTCAAAGAAACGTGAATTGGCAATAATCGTGGATAAATTAAGATCTTTGCTCCGAGTTTTTGAGGCTAATGACGAACCTGGCTCATTAAACGCCAGATGCCCGTCTTCACCAACACCTCCAAGTTGCAAATGAATACCACCTAGTTTAACAATCTGTTCTTCATATTTTTCGCATTCAGCATCTAAATCAGTAGCATTACCATCTAATATGTGAATATTGGCAGGATTAATATCAATGTGCTCAAAAAAATGATGATGCATATAGTAGTGATATGATTCAGGATGATCTTCAGCCAAACCAACATACTCATCCATATTAAACGTTGCAACATATTTAAAGCTAACTTTGCCAGCTTTATTTAGTTCAATCAACTCACGGTACATATCCAATGGAGTAGAACCTGTTGGTAAACCCAGCACAAATAATCGATCAGCACTCGGATTAAAAGCATTAATTTTGCCCGCAACATAGTGAGCAGCCCATTTACCAATGTTATGTTTTGAAATTAATAACCGCATAATAACTCCCTTAAGTTAAGTTTTGTAAGTATAATTGTTCTAATTCATTCAATAATCGCTTGCTGGATACTGGGTAGAGCGTTTTTAACTCTTGCGCAAAAAATGAAACGCGCAATTCTTCAATTTTATATTTAAAATCATAAAGCTCTCGCGAAACAATCTTGTTACGCGATTCCAATTCATCGACATAATTATACCATTTATCATAAATCTGATTAACCTCATCTTCAAGAACTCCATCTCGTTGGTGAGTCTGAGAATATTTGCTCATCCGTAGCAAAATAGCTTGTAAATAACGTGGATAATTTTGTAGGTTAACAAAACGGGTAAAAGATAAAAACTCCGGATAAATTAAGTCATCCAACTGGAGATTAATGGATTCTGATAATGGATGTTTCGCTAGCTTTAACTTTATTTCTTGATACAATTTAGCAAGCGACGCTAAACAACTACTAAAATTCTGTAAACAAGGACTAACTTTAGCGCGAATAGTAATAACCATTGCGTGAAACTCATCGGCACTTAATGCTACTGCTTCAGTCATAACTTCACTAATTGCCATATTTAAAACATAATTACTGCAGCTTAACGTCAGCTCGTCTTTAGTATAAACATTAATTAAAGCCATCGAAATTTCAGCAAAGCTCGTCAGCTTCTTACCCAAAAGGTACTTTTGTTGCTCTTTAAGCTGCTGTTTAATTAGTTGCACTAAGCCACGATAAGAACTCGTACGTGCTTTAGCCAATTCTGACACTACACCAAAACTTACCCCACCATCTTTCTCAATAATCAAGCTATTATAACCAGTTAATTGCTGTTTACCTGCACCGAGTTTAACCTCCTGCAGTAGCTGTTGAAGTTCTGGTATGTAACCACTAATATTACTAACCTGATGCCTAGAACTATGTTTAACGACTATCTCATTCAAGCGTGGAGCTAATTTAAGCCTAAGCTCAGCCAGATCATCACCTGAGGCAATAACTTTTTTATTGTCAACTATTCTAAAATGACAACGTAGCGGAACGGGAAACTCAATTTTTAATAAATCAGGATAGCTGAGCTTAATTTTTTTATATTGTTCGCTATAGCTAATAAACTGTTGTAAAAAGTTCTCCTCACTGTCAGCAAATTCTAAAAACTCACTGATTGATTCTTGCTGTGGATTAAACAGCAGGCGTTGTGATTTAGGTAGAGCTTTAATTAAATAAGTAACCTTATCGCGAATCAAGCCTGGTACTAACCACTGAAACAAGTTCTCATCAAGCAGCGTTAGCCTTGCCAGATCAATAAGCGCAATTACCCCATCTTCAGAACTACTATGATCAAATACATACTTTAATTTAACTTCTTGCTGCTGATTAATAATTGAATCTGGAAATAAATTAACCGTAGTAACACTTGAGTTAAGTCGTTCAATCATCTCCGACAGGTTGATTTTAAGCCTTGCTTCATTCTGAATAAGAAACTGTTCTAAACTTGGTACATCAAATACATCGGCTGGCAAATGGGTATTATAGAAAGTATAAAGCTCATCATCCATAATGGTTAGAGATGTACGTAACTTATCTTCCAACTTTTCCAGTTCACGGATAACTTGCTGATTGTGCTGTAAAAAAGGATAGTTCTTCAGCAATTGATTTGCAGCTAAAGCTTCACGAATAAATACTTCACGCGCTAACTCTGGATTAAGCGCACCAAGAGATACCTTCGTTTGACTAATTTGCAAACCATAAAGTAAAGCCGATTTGGTTGCCACCACCTCACCACGTTTTTTATCCCAATGTTCATGACTATAAGTATATTTGTACAAATGCTGCGCGACCTGATTTAGCCATTGTGGTTCAATAAAAGCGCTATTGCGCGCATACAAACGTGAGGTTTCAACCAAGTTAGCGGTTACCATCCATTTAGCACCATCAACAATCGCAGATGGGTGAATCAAAAACTTGCGCCCATTGGTGCTCAAGTAATAATTCTCAACTATATCACGTTGCCCGATATTTACGATAAATCCAGCCAATAATGCAGTATGAAGATTAGCATAACTCGCTGGAGTGCTATTTTCACGATAGCCAAGCGCAGTTACTGATTCCTTTAATTGACGGTGTAATTCATGCCATTCACGCAAACGCAGCAAGGAAACAAACTGTTTATGACACACCTCTAATAGTTTTTTATTAGATTTTTTATGCGTTAATTGCTCATGATACCAGCGCCAGAGATTAAGAATCTGCATAAATTCAGATTGTTTATCCGCCCAGAGAGCGTGACGCTCACGACTTAGCTGCTGTTGTTCCAAAGGAAATTCCCGTGGATCTTGAATCGCCAAAAAGGCAACTATTACCAAAGCTTCTGACAAACAGGCAAATTGCTCTGCAGCAGCGATTAAAATACGCGCTAGTTGCACATCTACTGGAAGTTGAGCTAATTTGCGTCCAAGCGGCGTAATTTTATTCTCTTCACCAATCGCACCAACTTGGTATAAGGTACGAAAGCCATCATTAAATGCTTTATTTTCTGGTTGATCTAAAAAGGGAAAACTTGCTGGATCACCAAGATTTAGACTTAGTAAGCGTAGAATAACATTTGCTAGGTTACTCCGTAGTAATTCTGGCTCAGTAAATTGTGGACGGAGGTTAAATTCTTGCTCGCTAAATAAGCGCACACATAAACCATGACTCACCCGCCCGGCACGCCCAGCACGTTGGCGGCTAGAAGCCTGTGAAATTACTTCAACCTGTAATTGTTCAACCCGATTACGCAAACTATAGCGTTTAACCCGTGCAATGCCACTATCAATTACAAATTTAATTCCGGGAATAGTCAAAGAAGTCTCGGCAATATTGGTAGCCAAAATTATTTTTAAGCCACCATCATTACTAAAGATTTTTGCTTGCTCTTCATTATTTTGCCGTGAATATAGTGGCAATAAGGTGCAATGCTTAAGATCAGTTTTGCGCAAATAATTAAGGCAATTTTTAATTTCTCGCTCACCGGGTAAAAACACTAAGCCATTTCCACGTTCAACAGATAAAGCAGCATCAATTGCCTGATAAATTGCTTGATTAAGGTTAACATCGTCATCTTCTTCGCTATAAGGCTGATAAATAATATCCACCGGATAAGTTTTACCACTAACATTAACCAAAGGAGCACCAGCAAAAAAATGTTGCAGTTTCTCATTTTCAATCGTTGCTGAGGTAATGATAATTTTTAAATCAGAACGACGCTTAACCAACTGCTGCAAATAACCCAAAATAAAGTCAATATTTAAGCTACGTTCATGAACTTCATCAATAATTAAAGCAGAATACTGCAAGAGCAATTTATCATTCTGAATTTCTTGTAATAATATTCCATCTGTCATGAGTTTAAGCATTGTCGAATGGCTGGTACGATCATGAAAACGCATTTTATAGCCCACCAGATTATTTTCATGATTATGACAAGCTAATTCTTCCGCAATCC
Source organism: uncultured Neisseria sp. (assembly GCA_964367915.1). Lineage (GTDB taxonomy): Bacteria > Pseudomonadota > Gammaproteobacteria > Burkholderiales > UBA11063 > Aquella. Next base: position 10,483 of record CAYIZV010000023.1, on the reverse strand, counting down.
GCGTAGCTAGAGAACGCGCAGCAATTCTTCGTGGCTGTGTATGCCCGATTAAACCATTGACTCCGTAGCCTAATTCAAGTAGCACCTTGGGTAACTGCGTGGTTTTACCCGAACCAGTTTCACCACAAACAATTGTCACCTGATTTGCAGCGATAACTTGCTGAATATTTTTAACATCCTGACTAACAGGCAATTCCGCTGGATAATTAATTTTTGTTTTAGCTAATAAATCTTGACGTAACTGCAAGTTAGCCAACTCTGACTGAATAGACTGCACCAATTTAGCAAGTCTCGCAGGCTGTTTTTCCAAGCGTTGTAATTGATTCAACCAATAGCGTTTATAGGTTGAGTTAGTCTGTTCAATCAGACTGATAAGTTCTAAATTATTCATATTCTCATTACATTAAAAAAGCTTCACAAAAGAGTGAAGCTCTAAAATTAAGTTTGTTGGCGCAACCAATCTACAATCTGTTGATCAAATTGCTCCATTAGCTTATTAATACCTTTTACATATCCATCAGGACCCACACTAGTTGATATCTTATTATCAAATATTTTGCTGGCTACAACTTTATTAGTCTCTAAATCAATAAGTTCAGAAGCAATTACAAGGTGAGCTACTGCATTTTGATTATTACTGTCTAACTCTTGACGCATCACAATTAAGAATGTAAGAAGACGATAACGAGCATCTGCTAACGCATGACTAGTCGCGATATTTTTAAAGACACACGATGTAGCTATTTTCTTGCCAAGTTCCTGCGACATTAGCTCAGTTGGTAAAGAAACCCATTGGCTATAGCCAAAAGTATTGATTTGATAGCTACTCTCAACATTATAGTACATTTTATTCAGATCATACGGTGGATAACCACGCATCGGTGAAATATAAATAATACTATCAGTATGCGGATTAGCACAATTTATGCTGTTTGCTTTAACTGTTCTATCCATTATTTCATAATTAGCCACCGGGCGTTGCTGAACCGGGCTTAAGATTCCACAACCAGCAATAATTAATACAGGTGTTAACATAATTAGTTTATTGATTAGCTTACGCATCATTTATTCTCCCGGTCCGGCAACAGGTGCCGCTTTTCCACGCACAATTGCAGATGGATCTTGATTAATTGTTTTGATCAGTTCATTAAACTGAACCGTAGTACTATTCATATTAGCAACCATTTGGTTAATATTGGGCAACAATACCGTGTTCACATTACGTAGCGTATTATTTTGCATGGTATTTAATACTTTGTCCAAAGAAGCACTGTTTTGTTGCAACGATTTAGATAAACTGCTCAACTGAATAATTGCGTCGTTTAAATGCTCTGTATTTTGGTTAACATTATTCAAAACTTCGCCAACCATATTAATTGAGGATGCAATACTATCTGACTGTTTTGCAACCGCAGATGAAATTTTATCCCAGTTAGCAATAATGTTACCCACGTGATCAAGATTTTTCTCATTCAACAGCGCTTTCACTTGAGAAGAAATATCTTTAACATTAGTCGTTACGCTTTGCGCCTGCTCAGAAAGACTGAATAATAATGAAAGTTGCGCTGGAATCTGCGGATAAGGTTCGCTATTATGCGGTTTAATCGCGACGAATGATTCTCCTGGACTCAAATTCAATGCTACATACGACATACCAGTCACACCTTGAGATTTCAAGGTTGCAAAAGTCGCAGTAGTAACATTTATGCCTTGAGTAATATTTATATCAACAGTAACATTACGAGGATCAGTATTATCCAAAGTAATTGCCTTTACTTTCCCAACTTCAACTCCATTATATTTTACTACTGAATTGGTAGTAACACCATCAACTGGTTCATGGAAAATTATGCGATAGGTATCATAGTTTTTACGATTTGAGGCTGAAAACCACAACAGCGTTGCTACAATTAACCCCATACCCAGGAGAACAAACGTTCCCACAATCAAATACTGCTTTTTATTCCTCATTCAAGGGACCTTTCTTGCCTAGAATAATACGCTTTGGTAATTTTACCGCGCGTTCCGTTAAAATACTCATATAAATCTGGAATATCAGGACGATTAGCTGCATTTATAACGCTATCATGAAGCATTACTTTTTTATTACTTAAATAGATAATCTCATGACTGGTATGCCAAATAGAATCCAGGTCATGGGTAATCATAATAATCGTCAACCCCAATTGCTGTTGCAAATTAATCATAAGTTCATCAAAGAGCGCGGCACTATTAGGATCTAAACCAGCAGTTGGTTCATCTAAAAATAGAACTTTTGGATCTAAAGCAAGCGTACGTGCCAAAGCAACTCGTTTTTGCATACCTGGGCTAATTTCTTTTGGATATTTGTTATATGCCACGCTATCCAAACCTGTAATGACTAATTTTTGATATGCCAACTCCTTAACCGTTTTATAAGAGAAATCAGTGTACTCCAAAATTGGAAACATCACGTTTTCAAGTACCGTATACGAGTTATACAACGCACCTTGTTGAAACATCATTCCCATCTGGCTTAATGCTCGTTTAGTATAAGGATCCTCTAAATCATAACTGGAGATTTTTTCCCCCATCAAATAAATTTCACCTTCGCTGATTGGTTGTAACATCAATATTTCACGAATCAAAGTTGTTTTACCACATCCACTAGCACCAATAACCGTAATGATTCGATCAGGATAAATCGTTAAATCTAGATTTTTATGAATCCATTCATCACCAAATTTAGTTCCCAGCTTTTTGATTTCAATAATTGGTTTTTCATGACTAACTCGCATTACACCCCCATTGCCTTAAAGAGAATTGCAAATAATGCATCAACCACGATAATCAAACAAATAGATATAACTACGCTTCGAGTAGTTTGAATCCCAACACTGTCTGCATTTGATTTGACTCTAAAGCCGCAAAAACAACCCACCATACCAATAATCCAGGCAAAGAAAAAGCTTTTAACTATCCCAACCCAAAAATTATTAATCGAAACATAAGTTTGTAGACGCATAATAAATAGTGAATAATCAACGCCGAGCAAAGGATTGGCAAAAAACATTCCACCTAACATACTTGCTGCATCTGAAAGCATCGTCAAAATAGGTAGCGCAATAACCAAGCCAATTACTTGAGGCGCAACCAACCTACGCATTGGAGAAATACCCATGGTCTGTAAAGCATCAATTTCTTCTTGCACTTTCATCGTGCCAATCTGTGCTGCAATTGCTGACCCAGTGCGTCCTGCAACAATAATCGCCGTTATTAGGGGCGTTACTTCGCGAAGCATCGCAATTCCAAGAAAGTTAACCACATAAACATTAGCACCATACATGACAAATTGCGGAGCCATTTGATAGGTTAAATTGACACCAAGCAGAAAACAGAGCATAGCACAAATTAAAACACCACCAATTCCTGCCCTTGAGATAGTATCCAAAATTCCCTGCACATACAATGTATATTCTTTTTTAAATAAGGTCACAAATGTATAACAAAGCTGACCAAAAAAAGAAATTAATTGTAAGGCTGTATGCCAAACATGAACTAGATCATCAAAAGTTTTTTCGACCCAGCTCGACTCTTCAACAACCCTAGCCGATTTTGCGGCACTTTGTTTAAGCTGTTCATTTAAATCAAACAGTTTTTGATCCTCAGGAAGCAATAGCAATTGTTTTAACTGATTCTTGTTTTTAGCTAGAATACCTAACAAACGGTTTAGAAAATAAACCCCTGCGGTATCTAAATACCTAATTCCCTGACCGTTTATCAATAAATTTTGATTCTTAATAGAACCTACAGTAGCTAAAATATTTTCATCAATGGCAACCCAACTCCACTCGCCACTTAAGATAAGGGTACTGGACGAAGCATCAAATTCGATCGCTGCCAAAGAAAGATCAGCTTTTCGTTTCTCTGTTATTTTTTTATACATATTCAACCATTCTGATTGTCATTAACGTTGAAATCCTGAGATGACGCTAGTGCTGACGAAGGCTCAGCTTGATCTACAACCTTACTTTTATCGCGATAGCCAATTCTGAATATCCATAAAAGATAGCTAATTATTGTGTAAAGTACAAAAAAGCCATAGATAACTTCTTCGGGATAGTAGAATAAAAACACTAACAATGCCAAAAACATTAATAGCGCTCGAAATGGTGCAGTCTGATGAAAGTGAAACTCTTTAAAGCTATAAAACCTCACATTACTCACCATTGATAACCCAGCAAGCAAGGTTACAAATAAACCTAAGATAACCATAAAAAGAGAACTAAAATCATATTCAGCACAAATGTAAACATAACCAACAACTAATGCCGCCGCTGAAGGTGACGGTAATCCTTGAAAATACTTTTTATCAATGACACCAATCATTACATTAAACCGAGCTAAACGTAACCCTGCACAAGCACAGTAGACAAATGCCACCAGCCAGCCAATTTTACCTAGGTTATGCAACCCCCAGTTAAACACGATCATTGCAGGTGCAGCACCAAAGGCAACCATATCGGCAAGACTATCCAATTCAGCACCGAATGGTGAGGAAGTATGTGTCAAGCGTGCTACCCTTCCATCTAAGCTATCCAGTACCATCGAAAATAATATCGCCAAACCAGCATGGTAAAAATCGCCACCAATCGACTGCACCATTGCATAAAAACCACAAAACATTGAGCTTAGCGTAATCATGCTTGGAAGCAGATAAATTGGTGAGCCTTTTGCCCGTTGGTTACTAATTTGCGACATCTTTAGTCAACCTTAGCTAGAACAGTCTCTGTAGCTTTAACTTTTTGACCAATACTAACTAACGGTGTAGCATTTAATGGTAGATACAAATCAACTCGTGAACCAAAACGAATAAAGCCATAGCGCTCACCGCGTTTTAACCATTCACCAGCTTTGGTGTAACACAAAATACGTCTAGCCACCAAACCAGCAACTTGAACAAAAGTAATTTTTTGACCATTAGTCATTTTAACAATCACTGCATTACGCTCATTTTCGGTTGATGCCTTATCAAAATCAGCATTTACAAATTTACCAGCAAAATACTTAACATCAAGAACCTCACCATCAACTGGTGAACGGTTGGAGTGAACATTAAACACATTCATAAAAACACTAATTTTTAATGCTTCAACTTGTTGATACTCATCAAAAGCTTTTTCAATACAAATTACTTTGCCGTCTGCTGGAGACAGAATTGCACCAGCATCTTGCGGAATAGTACGTGGTGGATCACGAAAAAACTGCACCACAAACGCAGCAATCAAAATAAAAGGTAATGCGGCAACAATATTAGTTAACCACAGAATTACTAGTGCCAAACCTACACTAAGCGCAATAAATGGCCAGCCTTCTTTGGCAAATGATGGGTGAGGATAATGTTTCAATCAATGCTCCTATGTTTAAAAGTTAATCTTGAATATTTTTTATTATATCATTAATATCACCTCGGCTGGTCGAATTATCAACTGCCGCTGGTGCGCTACTGTCAGTTTTAGCAGCTTGATCCGCAATTGGATCACTGGCATTAGAATCCTCTGGACTTAAGCCATCGCCACTCTCTTCTTCGCCAAGTTCACCAGATGCATTATGCTTGCCAATGATACTACCTTCATAATAGTACTCTGTGTCACCCTTCCAAGTTCCACCATCTTCTGTCACAATACCACTAGGCATTGCCAGTTGTCGTTCAGGAAGAGTAGGTAATGCACTACGCATAAAGTCAATCCAAATCGGTAATGCAAGTGTTGCACCAAATTGACGACCTAAGCTTTTAGGTTGATCATAGCCAACCCATGTTATTGCTACTAAATCAGGAGTATAACCATCAAACCAAACATCTTTGGCATCATTAGTTGTTCCAGTTTTACCGGCAACATCACTACGATGTAACTCACGCCAAGCGCGTGCTCCTGTACCATATTTAGCAACGTCTTTTAAAATACTATTCATAATAAATGCGTTACGTGGATCAATGACAGGTGATTGTTGGCTAATATCACTCGGCTGAGTTTGCGCCAATAATTTGCCATTGGTATCAGTAATCTTATCAATGAAATATGGTTGTACTAAATACCCACCATTGGCAAATACGGCATAAGCTTGTGCCATTTGTAGTGGTGTAACTTCATTAGCACCTAGAGCCATGGTTAAGTACGGCTGAAATTGTGATTCCGAAAAACCAAATTTAGAAACATAGCTAATTGCATATTGCGGTGAAATTGCATTTAGTATTTTGACTGTAATCAAATTCCGCGATAATGTCAACCCTTGACGTAATGATATCGGTCCAAGAAACTTGCCATCATCATTTTTAGGACACCATTGACCGCCATCATTTCCACCTGGAAAACACACCTGACTGTCATCAATAATAGTCTCAGTTGTAAATCCCTTTTCTAGCGCCGCAGAATAAATAAACGGTTTAAAACTTGAACCAGGCTGACGTTTGGCTTGCATGACATGATTAAAACTGTTTGCAGTAAAGTCAAATCCACCCATTAATGCTTGAATAGCACCACTTTGTGGATTCATAGCAACCAATGCGCCCTGAACCTGAGGAAGTTGACTAATTTGCCATTGATCATTATTTTGACGCACCCTTATTACTGAACCCGGTAAAATTGATTTCCCACCGGTTCCTAAATATTTATGCACCCAGTCTAATTGTTTACCGCTAAAAGTAAGATGATTGCCATTGCGTAATATGACATCAATGGAGTCTGGAGTAACCTGCAGTACAATTGCCGCGAATAAATCACCATAATCAGTTATGCCATCAAATAAGCCAAGCGCAGTTTGATCCAAAGTACTATCTGGTGAAGAAGGAGTCAAATCAACACGCTGCTCTGGTCCTTGATAACCATGAGTTGCATCATAATTTAAAATACCTTTGCGCAGTGCCGCATATGCAGCTTGCTGTAATTTGCTATTTACGGTGGTATAGACTTTGAACCCTTGCGTGTAAACTGCATCACCATAAGTAGGATAAAGATATTGACGAGCCATTTCTGCAATATAGCTACCAGAATCAGTAAAGTCTTTAACCGTGCCACGCGCAACAATAATTTTTTGCTTCACAGCCCCATCGTACTGTTCCTGAGTAATATAACCATGTTTTAGCATCCGACCCAGCACATACATTTCACGCTCATGTGAGCGCTTAGGATTTACAACTGGGTTATAAGCAGATGGAGCTTTAGGAAGCCCAGCAAGCACAGCGTATTCAGCAATGGTTAACTTATCCAAGGGCCTACCAAAATAAGTTTGCGCAGCTTCGGCAAAACCATAAGCTCGCTGCCCCAAATAAATTTGGTTAATATAAAGTGAAAGTATTTGGTCTTTAGTAAGTGAATGCTCAATTTTATAAGAAAGTAGTATTTCATTAAATTTACGGGTAAAGGTTTTTTGCGTAGTCAGGAAGAAATTACGTGCTACTTGCATCGTAATCGTGCTAGCACCAGATTGCAAATGCCCAGTAGTAATATTGCCAAGAGCAGCACGAATAATACCTAAGATATCAACTCCACCATGCTCATAAAAACGCTCATCTTCAGCTGACAAAATGGCATTGACTAACAGCTTGGGAGTACTATTAAAATCAACGTAAATCCGATGTTCCTGACCAAACTGACCAAGCAAAACACCATCTGATGAATAAACCTGTAATGGCAATTTTGGCTGATAATTATGCAACTCATCCATACTTGGTAATTTTGGATATGTAATAGCAACCATAACAGCAACTACGCCACCGCCAGCTATAATTAATCCAAGTACCAACCAAAATAATTTCGCAAAAATTGAGCTCTTTTTTGGAGTTTGTAAATCCATACTCTTATCTAACTAAAAAATTTATTGAAATATTATACTATAAAAAGTACCATAAACAGTTTATTCCCACTCAATAGTTGCAGGTGGTTTACCAGAAATATCATAAACAACGCGGTTAATACCCTTAACTTCATTTATAATTCTATTTGCCACACGGGTTATAAACTCAAAAGGTAAATTTGCTACATTTGCCGTCATAAAGTCAGTAGTCTCAACTGCTCGCAGTGAAACAACATAATCATATGTACGCCCATCACCCATTACTCCAACCGATTTTACTGGTAAAAACACAGCAAAGGCTTGTGCTGTTTTATGATATAAATCATGCTTGTATAATTCTTCAATAAAAATACTATCAGCATGTTGTAATAAGTTCACATACTCAGATTTAATTTCACCCAAAATACGCACGGCTAAACCAGGTCCTGGGAATGGATGACGATAAATTAATTTAGGTTCAATTCCCAATGAAACACCCAAAGAACGAACTTCATCTTTGAATAACTCACGCAGTGGTTCAAGCAATTGAAGATTCATCCCTTCAGGCAATCCACCTACATTATGGTGTGATTTAATATTATGCGCTTTATTGGTTTTACTACCTGCTGACTCAATTACATCTGGGTAAATTGTTCCTTGAGCAAGCCACTTAGCATTACTTAATTTTGCGGCTTCGCGTTGAAAAATATCAACGAAAAGTTTACCAATGATTTTACGTTTTTGCTCAGGATCACTAACACCATTTAACGCGGTAAAAAACTCATTTTTAGCATCAATTTTAATAATATTCAGATTCAAGTGTTCATGGTAGTTTTGCATTACTTGCTGAGCTTCATTAAGCCGTAGCAAACCAGTATCAACAAAAATACATTGTAATTGAGCACCAATAGCTTTATGGATCAAAACCCCAGCAACGCTACTATCTACACCACCAGACAGTGCCAAAATAACCATATCAGTACCAACTTGACTGCGAATTTTAGCAATGACTTCATCCGCATAGTTTGGCATAGTCCAAGAGCGCTCACAGCCACAAACCTCAATCACAAAGTGCTCAAGCATCCGCGTTCCTTGCTTGGTATGGGTTACTTCAGGATGGAATTGCAATGCATATATTTTACGTTCTAAATTTGCCATCGCTGCTACTGGGCAGGAAGGTGTCTCTGCAATAACTTCAAAACCGGCAGGCAACTCGGTAACCTTATCACCATGACTCATCCACACTTGTAGAAAATCACCGTGCTCGCCAACTCCATCGCTTAAGCCAGCGAATAGAGGACTTTTACAATTATAAATCTCAGCATAACCAAACTCTCGGCTGCCTGAGCTCTCAACTTTACCACCTAGCTGACTGGCAATGGTTTGCATGCCATAACAAATACCCAATACTGGCACGGCTAATTCAAATACTGCGATCGGTGCACTTGGTGTATCATTTTCATAAACCGAATTAGGTCCACCCGATAAAATTATCCCCTGTGGCGCAAAATCTCTAATAAAGTCATCAGACACATCATAAGGATGAATTTCACAGTAAACATTAAACTCACGCACACGCCTAGCAATTAGCTGAGTTAATTGTGAACCAAAATCTAAAATTAAAATTTTATTACCGTGAATATTCATTATTACCCTTTTTCAAAATATATTGTTTTAGCAATTATGCTTTAATTCTTATATCTTTTTATTTACAGTATACCAGTGTACCTTCATCTTCACCTAAAACCACCCGTTTTAAACTACCAGCTTTGAAAATACTACATACTTTAATATTTAAATTATTTTCCCGACACAACGCAAATGCCGCCATATCCATAACACCTAGATTTTGCCCAATCGCCTCGTCAAATGATAGTTGTTGATATTTAACTGCATCAGTAAATTTTTTGGGATCTTTATTATAAACTCCGTCAACTTTAGTTGCTTTAATCAATAAGTCCGCATTCATTTCTAAACCACGCAATGCAGCCCCACTGTCAGTCGTAAAATATGGGCTACCAGTTCCACCAACAAAAATTACCACATCACCATCATTTAAGCGCTTTACCATGCTATCACGATTATAACCCTTGATAAAAGTACCAACCGCAAAAGCTGAAAATAGCTTAGCATTAATTCCCCCGGCATTGAATGAATCACGCAATAAAATGCCATTCATTACTGTTGCGAGCATCCCCATTGCATCAGCATTTGCTCGCTGAATACCTAATTTATCACTTCCAGCAACACCACGAAAGAAATTTCCACCACCAATTACTATACCAACTTTAACTCCAAGCTCAAGGACATCTTTCACTTGCTGCAAAATAAACGCAACCGTTTCAGGGTCTACTGAGTCACGCCCCTCTCCCATCAGTGCTTCGCCAGATAGTTTTAGTAGAATTCGTGGATACTTGAGCATAGCTATTCCTTGTAAAAATGAAGCGAATTATACCATAAAATGGCACTAAACCGCTGATAAAGCTGTAACCTAGCTACGTGCCAAAATTGATTGACATTAAAAAACCCAGTAGCTATTTAGCATACTGGGTTTTAATATTTTGTATTCTGTGGTGCCGGGAGAGGGACTTGAACCCTCACGCCATTGCTGGCACCGGATTTTGAGTCCGGCGCGTCTACCAATTCCACCATCCCGGCTAAGAATGAGAAG
>CAYIZV010000022.1:0-37957 GCA_964367915.1 uncultured Neisseria sp. | reverse complement strand
AACCAGTTCCGCTACAATGATCACAGCCAACGGCTTTATAAATTTTTATATCATCAGGAATTTCATAATGTGCACGAGTTTCCGCATCCATTGAGGTATTTTCTTCTTTACATCTTGGGCATAATAAGCGAATCAAGCGTTGCGCCAGAATCCCAATTAATGTTGAAGAAAGTAAAAATGATTCGACACCCATATCAATCATACGCGTTACAGTTGATGATGCTGAATTGGTATGGAGCGTTGCCAACACCAAATGCCCGGTCAAACTTGATTGAACTGCAATTTCCGCGGTTTCTAAATCACGAATCTCCCCAATCATGACCACGTCTGGATCTTGACGAAGGATTGAACGAAGAGCACGGGCAAAAGTCATATCAATTTTAGCATTTACCTGAGTTTGGCTAATTCCGGTAATATCATACTCGACAGTATCTTCTACTGTCATAATATTTAGCGCATTAGAATCTATCAGAGATAATGCAGCGTATAAGTTTGTTGACTTACCAGAACCTGTTGGACCAGTCACCAGAAAAATTCCATGTGGACGAGAAATTAGTTTATCAATTTTACCTAAAGTATCCGATGCCATACCCAGCGTTTCAAGTTGCAAACGCTCTTTATTTTTATCTAGCAAACGCATTACAATTCGTTCACCATGACCAGTTGGAATTGTTGAAACCCGTAAATCCACTTCACGACCAGCAAGCCGCAGGGCAATCCGTCCATCTTGTGGTAAACGTTTTTCAGCAATATCCAATTGCGCCATAATCTTAATCCGCGAAACCAATGCAGCATGGAGCCCGCGATTTACATCAATAATCTTGTGAAGTACACCATCACGGCGAAAACGCACTAATGAAGTATGTTCATAAGCATCAAGATGGACATCCGATGCGTCTTCTTTTACTGCTTGAGTCAAAAAAGCATTGATAATTTTAATTACTGGTGCATCGTTCTCTGACTCTAATAAATCCTCAGTTTTTTGCAAATTTTGCATCAAATCAGAAATATCAATATCATCTTGAATATCATCAACTACTGCTGCGGCATTGGCACTAGAGTAAGCTTCAGCAATAATCGCATCAAAAAGCTTATCCTCAATTTGTTCAATCTTAATCGGTTGGTTTACCTTGCGTTTAATCTCAGTAATTACCAAAGGATTGAGATTAACTGAGGTGGCAATATGCACAAATTCAGCGTCTGCAGCATAGATACACACCTTGTTGCTTCGCGCGTAAGTATATGGGATCCTACGCGAATATTTATTGGGAGAAAACTTTAGTTGTTCCATGATGCTCAGTATTAATTATTATTATTATAAATCGAAACACTATTTGGTGAATTTTGTATCACGCGAGCATTCGATGAACCATTGTTATTACTACCTGATTGAACCACCGTACCAGAATTTTGTTGCGGTTGGTTGAGAACAGTTCCAATTGGTGCGCTAACTAGAGATGTTTTACCAGATTTTATCGCCGTAGAGGTTAAATCAACAATTGGTTCGTTTGGTGTTTTAGTATTTTGACTTGGAACCTGATTATCATAAGGAACTTGATTTTCCAAATTAACTGGATCAATTTGTGGGAACAAGATATTTCCTTTAGCCTGAATCATATTTTGCTGATCCATCATGTAACTATAACGTTGGTTAGTAAGTGCTTTATAACCTTCTTGGTTACGAATTACTACTGGGCGCAGGAACAATACCAGATTTGATTTGTTGTGTACCCGGTTTTGCCAGCTAAATAAGAATCCTAAATAAGGAATTGAACTAAGTACTGGGATTCCTGAGTTTTGCATTTGAATTACGTCTTGTGTCATTCCACCTAATGCAATAATTTGCCCATCATCGACGACAATCTGAGTTTTGATACTGCGCTTATTAATATTTGGACCGTTAGTTGTTAATAGCGCAGCCGTCATTCCTGTGGTATCAGTTTGTGAATCTTCCTCATAAACAGTCATCTGAATAGTACCATTTTGGGTAATCATTGGTTTAATTCTTAAGATAGTTCCGACATCCTGACGTTGAACTGTACTTGAAATACTACCTGGTGCTGCAGCACTGTTTTGGAATGAACCAGTAGGAATACCAATATTTTGTCCGACAAAAATTTCCGCTTCTTCATTATCCATGGTAAGTAGCGTAGGGCGTCCTAAGATATTATTTGCGCTATTCGAGGCTAACATATCTGCAAGAGTAGAAATTGTCGGCACAGTTTGTCCGCCAATTGTGGTTGTACCGGTAACTAAACCAACATAGACTTCGCCAGGAATAGATGCGCTACTTGCACCTCCCGTACTACTGCCACTTGCCCCCTGAGCAATAGCCATTCCCGAAGTAATCAAACTGCTTGCACTACTGCCGTTTCCAGCGTAATTAGATACTACGCCAACCCCCAGATTATTATTACCAGCACCACCAATCCATTGAATCCCAAATGTGCCTTGCTCACTAGTTTGCACTGCTGCAACCAGAGCTTCAATCATGATTTGAACCCGACGAACATCAAGTAAGGTAATAACCATACGTAAATTACGGTAAACTTGCTCTGGTGCTTGGATAATCAGTGCATTGGTTGTTGGTTCTGCCTGGATTAGTACTTTAGGAGCATTTTTATCATTATTAGTTGAACCACTGCTACCGCTACCGCCGCCGCTTCGGCTTGGACTTGATTTGCTACTAGCATTCGCGCTACCACCACCAAAAGGTGTCGAACCACCACCTCCACTACCACCACTACTGCCTTGGAATACTGAACTAGTATCAGATAAGGCTCGGCTAGCAGTCGACGCGGTTAAATCTGGATTATCCTGCCCAGATGCAATGATTCGCAAAACTTCAGCCACATGGGCAGCATCTGCATTTTTAAGATAGACAACATGCAGATTATTATTTGAGCTAGCGGATTGGTTATCCAGCGACATTGCTAGCCTTTTCAAATCTTCTACTCTTGAAGATACTGTTGAAGAGATAATAATCGAGTTTGAATTAGGATCAATAGTAATCGTAGCAGCCGCTCCATTATCATTGTTACCTCCGCCTCCGCTAGAGGCACCTCCGCTGCCGGAACTACTGCCGCCAGCAAGGTAGTTTTGCAGGGTTTGCGCCACATCAGCTGCCGTAGCATATTTTAATTTAACTGTAACAGGCTGAACTCGAGTAGCTTGAGTAACTTTGAGATCAGTAATAATTTTGGTAATTCGTGACATATTAGATGCATAATCTGTTACGACTAATGAGTTGCTATTTGGATATACCGAAATCGCATTATTAGGTGAAATCATTGGGCGTAATGCATTTGCTAACTGAGTTGCTGAGCCGTTATCAATTGTAAATATCTTTGTAATTAATTGATCTCCAGGGCTATGATTGCTGCTAACTTGACTATCAGTTTTCATTCCATAAGTACGAGCATCCGTTTCAGGTAGCACTTTAATTACGCCATCTGCTTCAACTGTAGCAAATCCTTGCATTCTCAATGCTGATTCAAGTACTTTGTAACTTTCTGATTTGGTCACTGGTTTTTCTGAAACAATATTAACTGTACCTTTTACGCGAGGATCAATTACGAAATTTTTCCCTGAAAGCTTACTAATTGCCTTGATCACAGTTTGTATGTCTGCGTTTTCAAAATTTAGTACAACTTTGTCATCCGCAGTTTGGCTACTTGATGTTGTATTACTAGTGGATACAGTTCCAGAAGAGCCGCCAGAGGTATTAGCCGCGAAGCTTAGATTAATTACGGATAGTCCGCAAAGTGTCAGACATAGTTGTTTAAGCTTTAAGTTCATAAAAATCCTTGCATAAGCATTAAAATATAGTTATATAATTTAGTTACCATTGTTTGAGTTTTGTTTTTGGAACGCCTCAATCATCTTGCGGCGTTTATCTGCGATCGAATCGTCATCTTGTCCAGAAGGTGGCGGTGGAGTGCTACTCGTGCTTGTTGTTGGACTATTACTACCTGCTGGTTGATTATTATTTGCGGTGTTCGTATTATTCGTCTGTGGTATATAACTGTTAGCTGAATTTGAATGATCGCCTGTTGGTGTACTTGGAGTATTCGCACTATTTCCTGATGCAGAAGATAGGTTTATAGTAACACTCTGACCTTTTTGAATTAATACAATGCCATCAGAGTTAATTGCCTTAACCGTAGCATCCAGAACATTTTCGCCGATTGCTGCAATTGAGTTTTTACCGTCTATCTGTAAAAAAGCAATGCTGTTTTTTGGACCAGCAGCGTAAACACCAACTACTTTTACCTGATCAGCAATAGTTGGGACTGCAGCTTTTTCTACAGTAACAACACCAAATGGAGCGCGGTTAGTAATGTCTTGTGCAAGTACATCTGATTTTACATAAGTGCTTGCAATTGAGTCGACGGTATCATACCCTAATGGATTCATTAGCCACCAGCAAATTTTAGCCAGCAGTGATGCGATAGCAATTATAGTTCCAACCCTAAGCGCAGCGCTTAATGCACGAATCGTTTGATTTATATTTATATTCTTCATGTTTTTACTTGTGGATTTTTATTTCAAATGATTAAATACGATTTAAACCACAAATTCTACCACATATGACATGAAAAGGATGTTAATTTATAATGTTGTTGCGAAGATCCTAATATCTGGATTATTGCAATAATACGGGTGTTTTGTTTGATAAATTCTTATGATTAAGATTAAGATTCTTTACCGCTGCAATTTTTACAATGTCCATAAATGTTCAGATTATGACTAAGCATTGAAAAATTATTTGCTTGTGCTATTTGAATTTGGATTTCTTCAATTTGTGGATTATTAAACTCAATAACTACACCGCAGCTCAAACAGATTAAATGATCATGATGATTTTCATTTTGATTCAACTCATAGATTGCTTGATCGTTGCCAAAATTATGCTTACTAATCACGGAGTGCTGTTCAAAATTTGCTAAAATTCGATAGACTGTAGCGGAACTTATATTGCTACTGTTTTTGTTAAGTAAGCGAATTATTTGATTGGCATCCAAATGCTTATGAGTGGTAAATAACTCTAGTACCGCTAATTTATGCGGTGTAATTTTTATATCGTAACGTTTTAATAAATCAATAGAATGCATCCGAAATTACTCACAATAAATATATTAATTGATAACCAGTTTGATATTTTAAGGTTAAAATAACGTCTAACGCAAATTTTTTGGTAAATTGGATGAAATTAAATAAATTTATTGTGGTTTTGATTTATGGTTTTACAGCGCTCGGTGTGGTAGCTTGTTCTGGAGTCAACTTTACTGATTGGCGCTTTCCTTACATGTATCCAGTGCAGCAGGGGAATTATATAACTGATGCACAAATTGCCCAGTTGAAGGCTGGTATGACTAAAGAACAGGTTTCATTTGTAATTGGTCATCCTGTATCGCAGTTCATGTTTAATTCAACGCAGTGGCAATATGTTTATCAAATGCATAATAATAATAAGTTAAAAAATAGCTATATTATTAATGTAAATTTTGACACCTCTGAAAAACTTACGACGGTTGAATCAGCAGGGGAAGTATTTGTTAAGTAATTCGTTTAAAGAATGAGGTGGAAATGTTAAAAGTTGCGATAAATGGTTTAAGTGGTCGAGTTGGGCAAGAACTTTTAAAAGTAATTAACTCACAGGCTGAGCGTTATCAGCTGAGCGATATTCAGAAATCTGGCACAGAAGCGCATGTTTCTGAATCTCAATTTGATTTAGCCGCTGTATCATCGCAGAATACGCAAGTGGTAGTTGATTTTTCATCGCCTGAGATATTGGACGAGGTGCTGGATGTCTGTCTAAAGCATAATTTACCTTTGGTGATTGGAACTACTGGATTTAATAGCACTCAATTGCAACAAATTGAGACCGCCGCGCAGCAAATTCCAATCCTTTTGTCGCCGAATATGAGTTTGTCGGTAAATGTGTTATTTAAAGTTTGTCAGATGGTTGCCGCTAAATTGACTCGGGCAGAAGTGGAAATTACTGAAAGTCATCACCGCTATAAAAAAGATGCGCCATCAGGAACTGCGATACGCCTAGGTGAGGCTATTGCAGATGCTCGAGGGCATAATTTTGAACAAGTCGCGTGTTATAATCGTTACGGAAATCAAAATACTACCCGTGTTCCTGAAGAAATCGGTTTTTCAGTTATTCGTGGCGGCGATATTGTAGGTCGGCATAGTGTGGAATTTATTTATGATGGAGAAATTCTTAACTTAACCAGTGAAATTACCAATCGTGGAAGTTTTGCTAGTGGTGCATTGCATGCAGCTGAATTTTTAGTAAAACAAGTTGCGGGCTTTTATACCATGGAAGATGTTTTAGGTTTGCGAGATATTTAAAATGAATAAGTTTTCTGCCATCGTGTTAGGTAGTGGGCTGGCTGGTCTATCCGTTGCATTACGCTTGGCTGATGCAGGTGAAAAAGTAGCTCTAATTAGCAAGCGCGAGTTGAGTGAGTGTAATTCATTTTATGCTCAGGGTGGTATTGCTGCGGTTATCAACCAAAGTGATTCATTTGAAAGCCATATTCAGGATACGCTAATTGCTGGAGCTGGTTTATGTAAGTCTGAAACAGTTAAATTCATTGTTGAGAATGCTCCGTCTGCAATAGAATGGCTGATGAGTGCAGGTGTAAGTTTTACCCGCGAGAAGGATGATATTCACCTGACTCGTGAAGGCGGGCACAGTGCTAGACGAGTACTGCATGTTGCAGATGCTACTGGAGCTGCAATTATCCGAGCTTTGATTGAGCGTGTTTCTGAACATGATTCAATAACTGTCTTTGAGCATTATATTGCTGTAGATTTAATTACTCGGGCAGATAGCGGATCAGATGATAAAAAATGTATTGGCTTATACGCATTTGATATTAATGCCAACCAAGTAAAAACATTTAGTGCGCCCAATATTATCCTAGCTACCGGTGGCGCTGGTAAAGCCTATCTCTACACAACTAATCCAGATGTAGCAACTGGTGATGGTATTGCAATGGGGTTTCGTGCTGGGTGTAGTGTTGCAAATATGGAGTTTATTCAATTTCACCCAACTTGCCTGTATCATGAAAAAGCGAAGTCCTTTTTGATTTCAGAAGCCGTGCGTGGTGAAGGTGGCATACTTACATTACCAGATGGTACACGTTTTATGGCGGATCATGACGAACGTATGGAGTTAGCTCCTCGAGATATTGTGGCTCGAGCAATTGATTTTGAAATGAAAAAATATGGTGTTGATCATGTCTGTTTGGATATTTCACATAAATCAAAAGATTTTATCTTAGAGCATTTCCCGAATATTTATGCCAAATGCTTGTCCCTTGGTTTGGACATTAGTCGAGAACCTATCCCTGTTGTGCCTGCGGCGCACTATACTTGCGGTGGGGTTGTAACTGATTTAGCTGGAAAAACCTCAATTAAAGGACTCTATGCCGTTGGTGAATGTGCTTGTACTGGTCTGCATGGTGCAAATCGTCTGGCAAGTAACTCTTTATTGGAATGTCTGGTAATTGGTGAGGCGTTAGTTGAGGATATTTTAATTGAAAAGTCTCAGCTCTCGCATGAACTTGCCGTTTGGGATGAGTCGCAAGTAAGTGATGCGGATGAGGAAATTGTGATTTCACATAATTGGGATGAGCTAAGACGCTTAATGTGGGATTATGTTGGTATAGTCAGAAGTAACAAGCGCCTTGATCGTGCACTTAGAAGGATTAACTTGCTGCGTGACGAAATCAATGAGTACTATGCAAATTTCAAAATAAGTCCTGATTTAATTGAGCTACGTAATCTTGTTCTGGTCGCTGAGCTGATAATTAAGTCTGCGAAGATGCGCAAAGAGAGCCGCGGTTTGCATTTTAGTCTGGATTACCCCGCATGTGGCAGTGAAATATATGACACTCTGTTGCGCTAATTGAGTGGTTATGGTAAAATCCAACGCTATAGACATTTGTGATTTGCCGTAAGGTAGATTAATATAATAAAAATAATGAATGAGGTGCAAAAAATGCAAAGAAAAAGATCTGGTTTCACGTTAATTGAAATCATGGTGGTTTTGGTGATTTTGGGTATTATGGCGGCTTTGGTGGTACCTCGGGTGTTAGGACGTACTGATGATGCACGTAAGGTTGCTGCGCAAGCAGATATTTCAGCAATTGCAAATTCATTAAAGCTATATAAATTGGATAATATGCGTTATCCAACTACTCAGCAGGGTCTAGATGCTTTGGTAAACAAACCATCGATAGCTCCGATTCCGAATAATTTTAAATCTGGTGGTTATTTAGATAAATTGCCTAAAGATCCATGGGGTAATGATTATCAATATTTAAATCCAGGTAAGCATGGAGAGATTGACGTTTATACATATGGTCCAGATGGTCCGACATCTGGTGGCGACACTGGTCCATCCGTGATTGGTAGTTGGCAATAAAATTATTTTGACTAGCTACTACTACATTTCCAACGAGTTGATTTTATCAACTCGTATTGTTTTGCGCGGCTATATTTAAGTGCGAGCAATGTACCACAAAGGTTTTACGCTGATTGAGATGATTATTGTGATTGTAATAATTGCAGTAATGTCAGCAGTGGTAACTCTAAATGTCGGAGCTCCCAATTATTCGCGCTTTATGGCTGGGGTTGAGAAGTTATCAAGTACAATGTCAATTTTGTCCGATGAGGCTATTTTTACAAGTAGTGTGATTTCTTGTGATATTGATCAAACATCACTTAGTTGTAACAAATACCGTGATGGTGAATGGACTGAGTTGCAATTGCGTCGTTTGGTATCTTGGGGTTGGCCAACGGGCTTTAAGATTACGCGAGTAACGGTAAACGGAGTTCCATTAAAAGACAAGCAACCAATTAGGTTTCTTCCAAGTGGAGATAATGGCGGGATTTCAATAGAAGTTACCAATGGGGAGTTTTCCGCGTGGATTGACAGTGATTTATCTGGGCGATTTAAGGTGGCAAACTAATTGAATAAGCAAAATGGATTTACTCTAATTGAATGTCTGGTTGCCTTGTTTATTGTAGCCGTGGTGCTAGCTTCCGCTTCAAGAGCAATTGGTCTAATTATCAGTGATGTTCACGATAGCTTTGTCCGTGAAGTAGCGACGTGGGTTGCTGAGAATGAATATAATCAATATTTACTTGACCAAAAATATCCAGATTTGGGAGTAGTCAAGAAAAAACTAAGCTCTGCTGGAGTAGATTTTAATGTTACAGAAACTGTTTTGCAAACACCAAACCCATATTTTAGACGGCTTGAAATTACAATTAGCGAAAAATCTACTCCTGATCATATGATTTATAAAACGGTGAACTTCATTGCGCAGTACTAATCATTTAAGTTATAAATATCGACAGCAATCTGGTTTTACTTTGATTGAGTTAATGGTTGCGGTTATTATTTTTGCGTTTATATCTGTGGTTTCATATCGAATTATAACCAGCCTGGTAACCACTAAAGAAGTAGCAGGAGCGGCTCAGACTAAATGGGGGGATCTATCTTTAGTGATGTCTAATTTTGGTGGAAGTTGGAATCGAGTGATTCCACTGGTAGCCAGAGATCAGGATGGTAACGTTTTGCCAGCAGTTTTGGGTAGCCCTAAACTTAAAGGGATGTACGACTCTCAGCTAGAGCTAACGTTAAGTGGTTATGTTGGGGATCAAGTTTATGGTACTTCACCACCTAAGCGAGTTGGCTATCGTTTTTATAACGGTAGTTTATATTTAGTGACATGGCCAGTCCTAAATCGGGTTTTAAGTACCCAACCTATTATTGATTTATTGATTGCAGATGTGCAGCAATTTGGAGTGATGTACCTTTACCCTGATAATCAGTGGCGCGATAGTTGGCCACCTGTAGGTGGAGATCCAACGGTTCTACCGACTGGAATTAAAATTACATTTCAGTTAAAGACTGGTGAGAAAATAGAGCGGAGCTGGTCGATATAATGAAACGTAATCAAGGCGCAGCACTGGTAACTGTATTGGTAATTGTATTTATTGTGATGGCAATTGTAGCAAATTTAACGGTTACTAATTTTAGAATGATTAAGCGTTTAGAGAATCGTCAGCTGATTGAGCAGGCTACTACTATTGCCTATAGCGCAATGGATTTTAGTCGTGCAGTTTTAGCGACCAGTGGAGCAACTTCAAGCACAGACACCCTTAATGATGTATGGGCAAAAGGTTTACCTAAAACCCTGCTGATGGATGAGATTTATATGAGTGGGTATCTGCAAGATGAGCAGAGTAAATTTAATGTCAATGACTTGGTTGCCAGCGGTCAGGTAAACCCCAATGTTTTAAATCAGTTTACAGCATTGCTTGGATATCTTAATTTACCGCAAAGTTTAGCATATAATATTGCTTATTATATGGCGGCTCCACAGTTTCAGAGTGATATAATGCAGCAATATATTCGTGGGAAGCCCGCATATCGTCCGGCTGGGAGACCCCTTGTTGATTTATCTGAGCTAATTTTAGTCAAAGGAATGACTCCCGATATCAACCAAAAACTAGTGCAATACATAACTGCGATTCCAGTAAATGGTTACGGCTTAACTGCCGAAAGTATGGAAAGTGCAATACAGAATAATAAGCAGGCGACATTGCCTGTTCCAACTGGTTTTGGTTCAGCGGTTAATGTAAATACAGCATCAGCTGAAGTTATTGCAGCAAAAGGTGGAATACCGTTAAATGTGGCACAGCGTATGCTTAGTTATCGTAATTCTCAACCTTTTAAAACGACACAAGATATTACGACATTTTTAACTACTAATGGGGTAAATACTAGTAGTAGCAATACTCCAAATAAAAATGGACCAACTTTAAATGTGAGTGGACTAGGTGTCAGCTCAAGTTATTTTACTATTCATGCGATTGTAGATGATCAGAACGATCAATTTCGCTGGGTAGGATTTGTTTATCGACAAAACCGTAGTGGTCAATGGCCACAAATTTTATGGCAACATCCTGAATGACAAATTTACGTTTATTTATTCATAGTGACGATCTACTTTCTGCTAGCTGGCAGACTGTTGAACAGAATGATATCCAAGACAGTGGTGAAGGTAAAGTTGCAGATATTTTGCAATTTGAATTTGAGAATGTCGAGATTTATCTCGCTCCAACGCTTGCAACTATTATTAAAGTTGAGCTTGGTTCAATTAGCGATCGCAAAATTAATGATGATTTTTTATTAAGCCTGGTTGAAGATAGCTTGGCTGAAGAGATTGAGCATTGTAAACCTATTTTATTGAGGTTAAATGACGGCGTCGCTTACGTAGCAATTATTAACCGAATTTTTTATACTCATTTATTAGAGCTTTTAAGTGAGCAGATAAAAAAAGTACGATTCATTCAGCCGTTTCCATACAGTGTGCCGCTTGAAAGAGATGATGTCTGGGTGGTTTATCTTATAGGGCATAATAAATTTGTGCGAACCTCACAGTATGAATATTATTTATTGGATGATCAAAAACCAATTCCAGCTGTATTAGAACAAATGTTACGTAATTATGAGGAAACGTCAATCACACTGTATACTGATGACGAAACTGTTGCAGATGAAATTAAAGCTAAATATAAGATAAATTGTACATTACATCAAGATATATTATATGGAGTTAGCAATTGGAACTTTTATAATGAAAAAAGTAAACGTTTCAATATTAAGCTACAATCAGAGACTCTATCAAGTGTCTTAAAACTTGGTCGCTATTTGGGGGCCTTTGCAGTAATTTTTGTCATTTATTGGCTATTAAATTTGGGCTTTATGTTGATTGAACGTTCACGTTGGCAATCCCAGTTAGGTGATGACTTGAAGGGGATAACTACTAGCGCATCATTTAGTCCACAATTGCTTGGGCAGGTTGATGACAAGTTAACCACCTTGGCGCACACAAAAGGTGCGTATGCAGCTAGTGACATGGTAAGTTTATTTGACACATTTTTGCGAACTATGCCGAATGTTAATAGTAGTATGATCGCAGGTATTCAGTATTCAGGTAGCCAGCTGACTGTGTTTTTAAACAGTCAATTTGACCCATCTGGTTTTCCTAATGATCAAATAATATTGGCGACTAAACGAATTGGTGCCGATATCTATGATTATAAAACGTATCAAGCTAGTCAAAATACCAGCAATAGTCAAACCAATAATGGTGGTGGCGCTTTAGCAGATAGTAGCAGCTCTTCTAATACTACTAATGCGGCGGTTATGCAAGATGCTGCGTGGGTAATTAATTTACAGATTATTTCCAGAATGGATAATTTAGATGAACACAAAGTTAAGTAAGCAAATTGAACGTATAAAGGACTTAGTTGGTCCTAAGCTTGAGTTGCTTAGAATAAAATGGTTGCAACTGCAACCTCGTGAGCAGCAATTAGTAGGCGTGATGGGCTTTTTTATAACGGCTTTATTGCTTTTTATGATGGTCAGCGGACTTATTAACTTTAATCGTAATTTATCGCAGCATGTAAATAATTTATTTAAATTTTCAGTTTACTCCAAACAAGCTGCAAATACCTATAAATCAATTAATAAAATTGAAGCAAATAGTTTTAATCAGGCTAATTTAGAACAAGTGAAGGGTGACGTTTCACAGGTATTACAGATTAAAGATCCTGACATTTTAATTCAAGATGGGCAAATGACTGTCAATGTACCAAATGCTGAATTCACTCAGGTGATGGCGTTGCTGGAACAGTTTCGGCGTAGTTATGGGATATTTCCCTCGCAAGTACATATTGTGCGTCAAACCAGAACTGGCTTTGTGTCTTTTAACGCAACTTTTTGGATCAAACAATAATGAAAAAATGGCATAAATTTTCTTTGATTGGCTTGTTTGTCGTAAGCTTTATGGTTAGCATTGTCATTAATATGCCTGCGTGGTTAATGGGGTCAATTATTCATCATTACTCACAAAACCGCCTGGATGTTATTAATGAGCGTGGTAGCTTTTGGAATGGGCGAGCATTACTAATTGGCGAAGATGCTAGTGGTAAGAGCGCAATACCACTTATGATGGTTAATTGGAAAATAAAACTTGGAGTTAGTAAACTCATTAATATTAATTTGAGCTCTTCTAATCAAACTATTGCTAATTTAGATCTTACAAAAAGTGGTTTGCAATTATCAAAAGTTAATCTATCGTTATCTTTAGATCAATTGACACCATTTTTAGGTAATTTGAATAGTTTAAATCTTTCTGGAAATGTTCATGTTACCGCGGATAAAATTTCGGCAGGCAGTAAAATGCAGGGAACAGTTCTAGTTAAATTAGATGATGTTGGTTCTGGTATGTCTCCAGTTAATCCAATTGGTTCTTATAATGTCAATTTTGACTTGTCTTCAATGGGGATAACTATAAGCAGTAATCCAAATTCGGTGATTGATGTATCTGGTAGTGGCAATGTTAAAAATTTAGTCTTAAACTCTAAAGTTCAACCGGATAAAAAAGAAAAATTACTGCAGTTTATGACGATGACAGGTATTCCGCAAGCAGATGGATCTTATCAAATGAAAGCGTTTTAATGGCTGATTTAATATATGGTTTTCATAGCGTTAGTCCATTACTATGGCAAAATCCTGAGAAAGTAGCAGTTATCTATTTGGATAATAAACGTCATGACAAGCGAGTGGCAGAATTATCGCAGCTGGCAGAGGAAAATTCTATTTCTATTGAGTTGGTTAATACTGCTAAATTAGATAAAATGTGTGGTAATAGCAAGCATCAAGGTGTGGTTGCTGAATTAAGTGAGTCGATTGCTAAAAAAAGCATGACTTTAAAAGCTGTATTGGACGAACTCAGCAATAAAATAGACTCAACTTTGGTTGTTTTGGATGGTGTAACAGATCCACATAATTTAGGCGCTATTATCCGTAGTTGCGATTGCTTTGGGGTTGATGCAGTAATTATTCCTAAAGATAACTCAGCTAGTGTTAATGCCACTGTTGCAAAAGTCGCGGTTGGTGCTATCAATAATATACCCGTTATTATTGTCAATAATTTAGCAAGAAGCCTAGAAGAAATTAAAGATGCTGGTTACTGGATCGCCGGTACAACATTGGCTGAGCGTTCGGTAAGTTTATTTGAGTTTAAGCCTGATCGTAGAATGGCTTGGGTAATGGGTGCTGAAGGTACTGGGATTCGTCGTTTAGTTGCGGAAAATTGTGATTATTTGGTTAGTATCCCAATGTATGGCAAAACTCAGTCATTGAATGTTTCGGTGGCAACAGGGGTTGTTTTGTCGTATAACAAATATAGCCAAGAAAAATTATAGAATAGTTAAGGAAAATTTATGGATATTCAGCAGCAATTAGCAGTAATTAAAAAAGGTGTTGATGAGATATTATTGGAGCAGGAGTTAGTTGAAAAATTAAAACTAAATCGCCCACTACGGGTAAAAGCTGGTTTTGATCCTACTGCTCCGGATTTACATTTAGGGCATGTGGTTTTATTGACTAAAATGCGTCAGTTGCAAGATTTAGGTCATCATATTATGTTTTTAATCGGTGATTTTACCGGGATGATTGGTGATCCAACGGGTAAAAATGCTACTCGCCCGCCTCTTACGCCTGAGCAAATTAAGATAAACGCCGAAACATACACTAAGCAAGTGTTTAAAGTATTAGATCCCAATAAAACTGAGATTTGTTTTAATTCTAAGTGGTTAAATGAGCTTGGTGCGGCTGGAATGCTAAAATTAGCAGCGAGTCAGACTGTTGCACGGATGCTGGAGCGGGATGATTTTTCAAAACGCTTTAAAAATAACCAATCAATCTCAATCCATGAATTTATGTATCCATTATTGCAAGGTTATGATTCAGTTGCAATGCAGGCTGATATTGAGCTTGGTGGTACGGATCAACGCTTTAATTTATTAATGGGGCGTGAATTACAAAAGCAATATGGGCAAAGTACACAGGTTTTAATCATGTTGCCGTTATTAGTCGGGCTGGATGGCGTTAATAAAATGTCTAAATCACTAGGTAACTATATTGGTATTGCCGAGTCTCCAACTGAGATTTTTGGTAAAGTAATGAGTGTTTCTGATGAGCTGATGTGGAGTTATTTTGATCTGGTTTCATTATTAAATACTGATGAAATTGAGTTGCTTAAACAACAAGTACAAAGCGGTGAGAATCCACGCAATATCAAAGTTAAGTTAGCTATGGAATTAGTTGCGCGTTTTCATGATCAATCGGCAGCAGAAATGGCGCTGGCAGATTTTGAAACTAAATTCAAGCGCAATGAAATCCCGACAGATCTTGAATTACAAGAGCTTGTATTAGAAAGTACCACGATTGGTCTTGGTGTGTTATTAAAGCAAGCTGGTTTAGTCGCTTCGACCAGTGAAGGGGCGCGTATGATAGAGCAGGGTGGTGTTAAGATTGACGGTGAAAAAATTGCCGATAAAAATCATCAGCTAGCCAAAGGTGATACGTTTGTCGTGCAGGTTGGTAAACGTAAATTTGCTAAACTTAAACTGAGTTAAAATATATATAATTTTGAAGCCAACCTCATACGGTTGGTTTTTTTGACTAAAGAGACCAAATAATATGAAGAAATCTATCTTTGTTGCTGCATTGGGTACTTTAATTGAGTATTATGACTACGCTATTTTTAGTATGTTTTTACCCTTTCTAGCCCCAACATTTTTTCCGGCAAATTCAGCTTATGATGCGCTTATTATGGGATTTTATGCGGTTTTAATTGCTTCAATTGCCCGTCCACTGGGTGGGATTGTATTTGGGGCTATCGGAGATCGTTTTGGGCGTAGAAGAGCGCTCCTTATTTCTTTGTATGGAATTGCTGCTGCTACTTTGATCATTGGTTTTTTACCTGGGTTCAAAACAATCGGTTTGGCTGCAATGATAATTCTAACCTTGGTTCGTGCGGTACAAATGTTATGCTATGGTGGCGAATATAGTGGCGCAGGAATCTATGTTGTTGAATTAGCTAAAGCACGTTATATAAGTTTGGTTGGTGCTGTGCTAACTGCCATGGCGCTGGTAGGGTCTGTAGTTGCCTCATTAATTGGAATGCTATTGACTTGGCATAATCCAACTAGTCCAAATTGGCGTTTAGCGTTTATTTTAGGTGGTGTGGTAGGGTTAATAGCGATTTATTTTCGTCAAGGTATGGTTGAGTCAGCTAATCATGAAGATCTTGCACAACGGGAGTCGTTGGCTAAAATCATAGTAACTTATCCTAAGCAATTATTCGCTGGCGTGTGTATTGGTGGGTTTTCAACGCTACCTTTTACAACCGTGCTGTCATTTATAAACCCGGTTTTAAAAACCAAAGGTTATTTTAGCGGTTTTGCATTTATGTCGCTACAGTTTGCTCTTTCAAGTATTGCGGTTATTGTCCTGATTAGTTCTGGATTGATTGCAGATCGAGTTACGCCAGCTAAAGTTATGCGCTATGCGAGCATTGCACTGCTGATATTGTCTATTCCATTGGGATTCATGTTGCAAAGTTATTCCTTATGGTTGATAATTGGTGCAGAAATCATTTTAGTAGTGCTGAATGAATTGCTTCTTGGTCCCTCAAATGCTTATCTGAAACAGTTGTTTCCCGCCAATTGTCGTTATCGCGGTGTAGCATTCAGTTTTTGTCTGGGCATGTCGCTAGTAGGTGGTTTAACTCCTTTGGTAGAAAATTGGCTATATCAAAAAAGTGGTTACCTGGCAGCCATTTCCATTTGGTTAGTATTAATTAGTGGTTTAACTTGGTTTTCCTTATCTAATAATCCTACTCAGTTAGTTAAGCGCGAATCAGTGTGATGGTGATATTGTTTTGATAAGGCTGAGATTAATTCTGCTATTTTGTTGTGCTTGTGCCCAAATAGAAGCATTACAACTAACGCCAAATGATAAATTAACTTTACAGGCTGAAAGTTATATAGCCAGTCGACCTGCTGAATCTGTTATGACTGTTTTGGAAGTATTCAATAATTACCAAAGATTGCAGCAGCGCTGGGTTGGGCAGGATAATGCTGGCTATAACCAGATTGTAATTGCAACTAACCCATTATTTGCTAAAACACAGCTTTTTAATCGACAAAAATTAACCGAGTCAAATGCTAAGATCACATTTATACACCTTAATTACATTACTCACGCACTACCTGATTCACCACAAAATGTTTCTGGTTTGTTAATTCTTCCTCCAACCAAATCTCCCAAAGGCGTAATTCTATTTTTTCATTCCACAATTAGTGGTAAGCTTAATGTTCCTTCATTACACTTTGAAGATTATAAAGCACAGATGTTGGCAGCTATTTTTGCTGCTAATGGGTATGTAGTGATTGCACCAGATTATATCGGCTTGGGACGTAATTTTGCTATTCCTCATCCATATATTCTTTATCCACGCTACAATGTCTCGGACGGTAGAGACATGCTTGTAGCTGCACATGATTATTTGAAAAAGAAGAAGTTATTTTCACCATTGGGTGGTAAAGCAACGCTACCTTTGTTTGTCAGTGGTTATTCTGAGGGTGCTTCATACGCACTATGGTTCAGTCGGATATATCAGTCTGAGCCAGATTTTGCAAAAACAATAACCCAAATAGGATTGAAACTCCGTAAAACGGTTCCTATTGATGGTGCTTATAATTTAAGTGGTGTAATGTTTCCATTTTTGCTTACCAGCCAAGTAAATGATAACAATAATTTATTTCAGATTCAGAGTTCTTTTTGGGGTTCGTTGCTCAAGCCTTCTTTGTTAACCAATGTAAGCCTCGCTTTTGCTTATTATAATCAACGTTCAATAAACAGCTTGCTTAATCCGGATTTTTTTCATGGAGCATGTACGATAATACCAGATAAATGGTGTCACGCAGAGAGGACTTCCTCAGCAAATATTAATGACTTATTATTTACACCAAGTAAAACCATGACTTTGGTATTGAAATTATTTTGGGCAGCTATTTTAAAAAATTCAAATGGTTTGATTTATTCGCCATTGTTTAATAGTGTTGCACCATTAATGCGTGATGGGGCAGCCAAAGACCCAGAGCTTCTTGCTCAAGCTGGTAATGCGGATATACTAAGTTGGCAGAGCAATAATCCAATCACGTTAATTTCTTTAGCACACGATTCTTTGGTGCCTGAGCAAAATAGTACGGATGCTTATAACGGTATGATTCATGCAAAGTCAACTAATTTGAAATATATTAAATTTGCTAATTCAAAATTACATGCGCGGGCATTGTTTGGTGCTGAGGTTGTTGATCATGTCAGTTTTGAGCTTTATGCCTTGTTGATTGCACTTAATGAGTTTGAGGATAGCCAACCTTAGATAGTCTTAAATATGTTAAAATCCTAGGGTTATTAACGATTGGGGAATTACAAAAATGCTAAATAATAAATATTTATTGGGTCTAATTTTATCGTGTGGTTTTGTTTCTGCTTTTGCGGCACAACCTGTTGCATCAAGTGCTGTAGCGGCAGCTTCAGCAATGCCTAAACCTCCAAAAATTGAGTCGGTGCCAATTTTGGTTGAGCAAGTAGATTTGCGCCAATCCATGCCTAATGCATTAGTATTCAATCTGGGTGAAAGTAAAATTAATCCACAATTTGCACCTATCTTAAGTTGGAATGCTACCTATTTGAAGGCTTTTCCAAATGCCAAGATTGAAGTTAGCGGTAATGCAGATGATTATAGCAGTGCTGCAAAAAACGATGCCTTATCGTTACAACGTGCTAATAATGTAAGAAGTGCTCTTCTGGATTTAGGTGTTCCTGACCAGCAAATTGAAGTTTACGCTCTTGGTGATCGACGAGAAGTGTTTAAGAAAGATTCAGACGGGCATCAGCCACGTAATCAACGTGTTGATATTTTTTATCAACGACATGCACCTAAGGGTTATCATGTAGAAAAAGTTCCGGTAGTGATTACGGATACTTATGAACAGTCAGTGGTTCCTGAGCCGGTGCAATAAACTAGAGTAGTATTTGCCGTTGCTATACTCAACCAGATTCATTATACTGGGGCGTTATTTATTCCTCATTACAGCTAATAAGCTTTGTCGTAAATCGCTAACCAGTATTTCTAGTCTGTTTGAGTATATTTGATTTTTGCTTAGGCATTAGCGGTTTAATTATTTAAGAGTATTCATGTGGTAGCTAAGCGTAGTAACAAATTGTTTGAAAATTTTCTTGCAATGCTAATTTTGCAAGTTTCTAATTATGTATTTCCATTTTTAACGATTCCTTACCTATCACGTGTCTTATCTACATCGCATTATGGCGTGGTGTTGTTCGCGTTGTCTATCACTAGTTATTTGGGCGTGATATGTGACTATGGTTTTGCACTTACTGCCACTCGTGATGCTTCTAAGCATCGTGATGACAGAAACCAAATGGGTCTGTTGCTTAGCTCTGTTACGATAATTAAGTTTATATTATTCATAGTGATGTTTATTGGTGCGTCAGCATACATTCTGCTTGATAAGTATTATCGCCAAGATTATATCGTTTATTTGGCAACTTTTTTTGGTGTGATTTATAATGTGTTTTTTCCGGTATGGCTATTTCAAGGCCTCGAAAAGATGCGTTACATCACCGTAGTGAATGTTGGGATGCGTTTGATTTCAGTCGTCTTAATTTTTTCATGTGTTCGTCATGATAATGATTATGTTTTAATTCCCGTCTTAAATCTAGTGCCTGTTTTTGTGGGAATTGTCTATATCCAATATGTGCTACATAAGCAATTAATTATTCATTACATCCTACCAACTACAGCACAGGTATTAGCTCAATTGCGCCAGGGTTGGCATGTTTTTTTATCTACGATGATTAGTGCTTTTTACTCAACTTCAAATAGTTTCATGCTAGGGATTTTTACTCATAATGTTACGTATGTTGCTTATTATGCTAATGCAGAAAAAGTAATAACTGCGATGAATAGTGTCTACGGAGCATTTTTTTCTGCATTATTTCCACATGCAGTCAAATTGTTAACCAATAGTAGACAGGATGGAGTTCGCTATATTAAGAATAAAATTTGGCAGACTACGATAATATCGTTAGTTATTAGTTTAATTATCTTTATTTTTGCCAAAATGTTAGTTCTACTATTGTTAGGTGATAAATATTTACCATCGGTAAATGTATTACGTATTTTAGTTTTTGTACCTGTAATTATCTGTATTAGTAATTTATTGGTGATTCAAACAATAATACCACTTGGGTATGAACGAATATTGCCTAAGTTATACGCAGGTAGTAGCTTACTCTATGTGGTATTGACTTATTTCTTGATTCCTAAATATACATATGTAGGAATGGCAGTGAGTGTTTTAATCGTTGAGTTGGTGGTGATTAGTGTTGCTTTTTGGTATTTAAAATTCAGAAAAGTATTTTAATAATGAGGGGCAGTAATGGTGCAATCTATTAGCGTTGCAATGGCAACCTATAATGGTCAGAAATATATAAGGGAGCAACTAGATAGTATTCTAGCTCAGTCATATCCAGTTTCTGAAATTATCATTGTAGATGATTGCTCTTTTGATAATACTTATAATATTCTTTGTGAATATAGTGTGGTTAATCCTAAAGTTAAGGTTATGCAAAATGAGTCTAACTTGGGAGTGCTTAAAACTTTTGAAAAGGCCTTAATGAGTTGTAGCGGAGATTTTATCGCTGTATCCGACCAAGATGATATATGGTTGCCAAATAAAATTGAAGAACTAGTACCCCAGATTGGTGATAATTATTTGTTATATTCGGACGCCGTTGTAGTCGATGATAATCTAAAAGTTATAAATAATTCCAACTTAAGTTTTTTTGAGCGATTAAGTTCTTTTGAACGCTTAGATGACTATTTTTTTGCTAATAATGTAACCGGATGTACGATGTTAGTATCAAATGAATTAATTCGTTTGGTATGCCCATTTCCTGATTTTAAGGTTATGTATCATGATCAGTATTTGGCGATTATGGCAAAATATTTTGGCAAGATAAAAAAGGTTCAACAGGCATTAATGCTCTACCGCCAACATTCTAGTAATGCATCTGCATCGTTTAACCGTAGCGCATACGAAAAATTTATCAACAAGTACGCTAATTTGGCTTCCGATTTGTACGAATTGAAGCAAATTAATTTATTTGAGGGTAATCCACTTATTTTATCTTCAATAGAAAATGCGCGGAGTTTTTTTTTAGCAGTTGCTCATAAACGCTACCCACGATTACCACTTATTAAATATTGTTATAATGTATTTAATTTTCGCATGTTTTTTTGGTTCTTTAGAATGGCGTGTTTAGGAAAAATATTTGCACAATTAAACTATGATTTAGTTACAGTCAAAGATAAAATTAGATCTTTATTTAGATATAAATAATATGTGGTTATTTTTGAGTGTCTTGTATTCATAAGTATTTAATCTTTTTGCAGATAAGTTTTATTTATGCGTCGCACAAACAAAGAGGAAATAACGTATAAAAACTAAAATTTATGCTATGTGTCCTACAAATTTTGCATTATGTAAACAATAGTTACTTCATTAGTTAGCTTTTGAGTTAAGAAAACTTGGTATTAATAAGATAGTTTTATATTGATCGTAATACTATTCATAATAACTATGTTTTTATAATTATAATAATTACTTATAAGTAATATAATGTTGCAGTACAGTATAATAAATTGGGGAAAGGGTTGAATGTTAAAAAATAATAACGGATTATATAATTTGCAAGCAAAATTAAACGCTCTGATTGTTACAGTAACATATAATCCAGAGCAAAGTGTCTTGGACAATTTAAAAACCAACTATTATCCTCACTTAATTGTTGATAATTCTGAAATACAAGCTAAGTGGCTCAAAGAGTATTGTAATGAGTATAATATTGACTATATCTGGCTTAATGGTAATTTGGGGATCGCTAAAGCGTTAAATATTGGTGCACAGTATGCAGTTGAGAAAGAATTTGACTATATTGTTACCATGGATCAAGATAGTGAGCTTACGGATCAATTGCTTTTAGATATGACAAATTATATTTCTCAAAGCCAAAATCGGGAACAGGTTGCAGTTTTTTCTCCGCGACATGTTAACTCAGGAATAGAAATTCAACCAGCCGAAGAGGAAGTAACTAATGATTTCTACAGTATGAGCTCGGGGAATTTTGTTAATTTACATATATGGGGAATACTTGGTGGTTTTGATGAGAAATTATTTATTGATATGGTTGATGTAGATTACTATGTTCGTGCTTTAATTTCTAATTATCAAGTGTTAACCATTCAACGAATTTTTATGACGCATGGAATGGGAACTAACTTGCAGAATAAAAAGTTTTTTAAGTATAGATTTGATGTCTGGAATCATAATAAAGTGCGAAAGTATTATCAAGCAAGAAATTTTCTTTATGTTTATAACAAATATTACAAGCATTTCCCTGAATTATCATTTTTTAAAAAAATTATTCTCAAAATTCCAATTTCAATTATACTTTTTGAAAGTAATAAATTTTTAAAACTGTATTATTATGTGAGGGGATGTATTGATTTTAAGCGTGGTAAATTTGGGAAGATATATTTTTAGTAACATGAAGTAGTGTTTTATAACCTTAGTTATGAAGTCTTTTTTGATAATTTATGTTTGTATTGTTAATAAATTAGTAAGGTAAATTTAAAGGTAAGATTATGCAAACTATCAGTATTGTGATGGCTACATATAATGGAGCAAAATATATTGTTGAACAGTTAGATAGTATTATTCTCCAATCAGTAAAGCCAGACGAGATGATAATTGTTGATGATGGATCTACTGATGAAACTATTTCAATACTTGAAAGATATTCATATAATTACTCTTGGATCAAAGTATTTAAAAATAGTAAAAATCTAGGAGTCGTTAAAACGTTTGAGAGAGCTATTAGTCTGACTAAATGTGATCTAATTTTTTTTGCTGATCAAGATGACGTTTGGTTTAAAAATAAAATAGAAGGTTTGATCTCTAATCTCGGTGATAATTGGCTAGTGTATAGTGATAGTATTGTGACTGACGAATTTCTTAATGAGATTCATGCTTCTAGTCTGCAACATTTTGAGTCTGGTCGTAGATTTTCAGAACCATTTGACTACTTGTTAGGTAATAATGTTACAGGCTGCACTATGTTAATAAATCGCAAAATATTGGAGCATGCTCTTCCATTTCCAGATTTACAAATTATGTATCATGACCATTATTTAGCAATAGTTGCTGTCATGTATAATAAACTATCAAAGTATTCTCATCCGTTAATGTATTATCGCCAACACTCATTTAACCAGTCCAGTGCATTTAGGGAAATTGGTTACGCAAATATTTTAAAAAATAGTAAAGCAATGGCAGAAGATTTAAGGAAGCTTACTTTTTTATTTATTATGTCTGAAAATAGGTATAAACTTGACCTGTCGATTGCAACTGAATTTTATTTAGCTATGGGGCATAAGAGTTATCCAACATTAACGCTAATCTATCAATTAAAATCTAAATTGTCACCAAGAATGTTTTTCTGGTTTATTCGAATGGCATGTTTAGGAAAATGGTTAGCATACTTGAATTATAATTTGGCACCAATTAAAGATAAGATTAAATCTTTTCTAGGGCGTAAGCACTCATGCAAATAAATTTACCAAGTACAACATTTATTTCTGTGGCGATAGCCACCTATAATGGCGAAAAGTATCTTACCAAACAACTTGATAGTATTTTAACACAGAGCCTGCCATGTCATGAAATTATAATAGTTGATGATGCTTCAAGTGATACTACTTGGAGTATTTTGCAGAGATATCAGCAACAAGATTCCCGTATCCAGTTGTATAAGAACGAATGTAATTTGGGTGCAACTAAAACTTTTGAGCGTGCAGTTAATTTGTGTACTGGAGATTTTATTGCTCTTTCTGATCAAGATGACATATGGATGCAAGACAAGCTCGCAATATTAATTAAAAATATTGGTCATGCTAAATTAATACACTCAGATGCTTTATTAATTGATGGATTAGGTAAACCTATTAAAGGAAGTTTATTGCAGTTTATTGAATATACACCGATTGATAGTTTTTTTGTTCGTTTAATTCGTGAAGGTGTGCATGGCTGTTGTTTGATGATGACCAGAGAAGTTGCAGATGCCGCAAGAGAAATTCCTGATGGTTTTGTATACCATGACTTCTTTTATAATCTAACTGCCGCCTCCTTGGGTGATATAAAAACAATTTATCAATCGCTTATGTATTATCGATTGCATGACTCAAATGCTTGTGGGTTATATGCGGAGAAGTCATATCAACGAGCAATGAGCGACTACGCAAAAAACCTCAAAAATATGGAGCTTATTCTTAACCTAGCGCAATTTAAAATGCATCGTGATGAAATTTATTTTTATATAAGCTACTACAAAAAATTTCTTAATCAAGAGAAATCATCACTATCGTTTTTGTGTGAGACTAATAGTAAACTAGGAATGAAGAAAATGCTTGGTTTGTTGGTAAATAATTATTTTGGTAAATCAGGCGTTAAATTTATGTACCAACTGTTGAACTTAATAGTGAAACATTAACAATGAAGTTATATGATAGGATCAAGTTACGTTATCTTTTTTTGATTGTTATTAATTTTATTGGGTTATATTTTATCTTTAACTTATTTAATTTAATTCAATTGGATATTGTTTCACTCAATTCTAAAACAACATTTAAATATGTTTATCAAGTTAACTTTGATTTATTTGATAATCAGCGCTTACCGCCAGTACCTACTATTAACGGTTTAAATGAGGATAAATATCTAGTTGATTCATTGATGGTTAAATCTACAACAGGTAAAACTATAACAAGGATAAAAGTAAATAAAACTATAAGCCGTAAAAATTTGTTGACATCGCTTATTCCTCATACAAAATTTATTATTTTACAAATTAATCCTGTAAACCCTATTATGGTTAATCAAGGATTATCTTCAAATAGTTCATACTATATTTTACTCGCTTCAATAATTGCAGGTATTGTTGAAGTAGTTGTTTTTATTGTTGCATTTAATTTTATAAGGAAAGTCAATCAGTTCACGCGATTATATGTGTTGAATCCCAGATTTTTGCACCCGTATAAATCTGGTATAATGATATTATTATGTGGTTTCATAATATTAAATTATGCATATTTTTCTCAGCAATTAGACATGAATTTGTATTATAACTCTGATGAGTTATTTTTGATAGATTTGTTTAATAACTTGAGCAATGGTGGTAAGTTTAGCGATTGGTATTTAACACAAGTACCATTTTTTTTTCCGGATTATCTATTATTTGCGCTTTGTTATATTATTACGAGTAATACATATATTTTATTCATCCTTTACGCTATGTTGCAGGCGCTTGTTATATTCAGTTTAACATACTGGTTGCTGAGGCAATTCTTGCGCTCCAATTTTGCATTTGCATATAGTGCAGTGATCGTTTGGAGTTGGATATTGTGTGCAATTTTCATAAGTTATTTTTCTAGTTTTTTACAAAGCATATATCACTTTGGTTCATTTATAAATTTGTTGCTGTTGTTAACGATTTCATTAAAAATAATCAATTCAGATTGTTCTAAATTATATAAGAGTAAATGGAATTATTTATTATTCATTACGCTGCTTATATCTACGTTGTCAGATGAATGGATAATTATTTGGTATAGCGCCCCGTTTATTATCGCGCTACTCTTGATTTTAAAAACTCAATGTTATAAACAGATTAAGTATCTAGTAACGATAAGCAATATCATTTTTGCTTCATGGTTAGGCAGTAGTTCATATCACTGGATTATTGCACATGATGAGATTCGTCCGCATGCCAATTTATTAACTTTTAATTGGGGGGAAACATTAAAGAAGTGTTTTTTCTTTATTCAATTTACTGTAAACAATGTTATATTAGTTATGGTTGTAGCTATTAGTTGTTTTTTAGTTTGGAGTTTTGTACATTATAACAAATTAATACGAAATAATCTCCCTCTTAAGCTCTTAATGTATTTTTATCTAATTCTAGCGCCGCTTATTATACTAACGCTATTGTCTTTTCCCGCATTAGAGTTTGCTCCTCGTTATATGTTACCAATATTTTTCTTAACTGTTATATGGAGCATTTTAGCTATTAGTGAGTTTTCTTACCTACTGCCCGCAATAATATTGATTAGCTTATTGATTTTTATATTTGATGTGTCACGTAATGAGTTAAAGAATGACTATTATCCTCTTGAAATAGCTTGCGTTGACCAGCTCCTTACACAGTATAATATGCAATCAGGCGTTTCACAATATTGGATTGCTAGAAAATTTAACTACCTAACAAAAACAAAAGCAAATCTTGTTCCAATAAATGGAATTACTCATCAGCATTATAAATTTGAAGACTATGATAAACATTATCGTTCAGCCTATGACTTTGCAATAATTGATTCAGGGCAGTTGGAATTATTATATACTCTTGATGAAAGCTCAATTATTACAAAAAATTCAGCACCTAAAACTATTAAAGAATGTGGTAATAATAAAGTTATAATTTTTAAGCCAGGGGCATTAAAAGTATTATAATCTTAAATGTTTTTAAATTTATATTGCGAATTAGAGTTACATGAAAATTTATTTAAATGGTTTTTTTCTCAGATCAAATAAACATTCTGGTGTATATCGCTTTAGTTTAAATTTGCTTAAAGCGATTGATGAATCATTAAATACTGACTCCGAGTTTATACTGGTCGTGCCAAGAGGTGCTAATATTCCTCATCTTAATAAAATTAAAATTACGGTGTTGAATGGATTTACAAATCAACATTTATGGGAGCAAATAAATCTAGCTTGGACAGTAAAAAATAATATGCTTATTAATTTTGCTAATTTTGCACCAATTTTTAAGCATAATCAACTTTGTGTCATTCATGATGCAATAATATTTCGCTACCCACAATCTTATAGTAAGAAATTTGCTTTTCTAACTAAATTATTCCATTGCATGATTGTTCGTCAAAGTAAATATATCGCAACTGTTTCTAATTTTAGTTCTCTAGAAATATGTCAAATTATTGGCACACCTAAAAATCCCATTTTAGTTTTAGGGAATAGTGCCTTGAATATGGATGATCTTAAAGTACAACACGAGGTTTTAAATATTCATAAATTAGAATCACATGGTTATGTACTAGCAGTTTTTTCGCAAAAAAATTCATATTATAAAAATGTGGAGCGCTTTCTTCAAGTAGTGCCAAATTTAAGTTTACCAGTGGTATGTGTTGGTAGTGTTCAGTTTGCGAATAGTCCTCGGATAGAAAATTTAATCCAGATTGGTAATATTAGTGATCAAGATCTTAAAAGCTTATATTGTAATGCTCGAGCATTAGTTATACCGTCACTATATGAAGGGTTTGGTATTCCGGCGTTAGAGGCGATGCAATGCAATTGCCCTGTGATAGCAAGTGATATAGAACCACTTCGTGAAGTTTGTGGTGATGCAGCAGTTTATTTTGATCCTGAGAATATTATTAATATGACAGATGTAATTAATTCTGTAATTTCTGATGTCAATAAATTAGAAGAGTTAGTTGAGAAGGGGCGTAAGCGTTCAATATTATTTAGCTGGAAAGATTATGCTAATAAAATTCTTACACGAATTAAGGTAGGTTTGTAATGAAAATATTATTAATTAAGCGCGGGGCAATTGGTGATTTATTAATGGCGACACCGCTTGTTCGTCAACTTAAACAACAACTGAATTGCCCGCTGGATATAATTGTGGGTAAATCAGCAAGTGCTGCACTTATCCTTAATCCTTACCTAGATAAACAATTTATTCTTCCTGATGAATTTTTTACTCTGCGAGGAATAGCAAATTTAGCTCGTGTCTTACTAAGCCTACGTAAGCAATATGATTATGTTTTTGTCTTAGATAAACATTGGTATTTTAATTGTATGGCGCATTTGGTTGGAGCGAAAGTTATTGGTTATACTCGTGACATGATATCTAATATAGTTTTGCATAAAAAAATTATCTATAATGATGTTAACCGTTATCATGGATTATACTATTTAGATTTGTTAAGAGCGAGCCAACTAGCTGAAGTAGATTATACTGATTTAAAATTAGATTTGATGATTAGTACTACGGATAAACTAGTAGTAGAGGAGTTTATCTTTCAGAATAAATTAACCGATTATATTGTTGTTGTAAATAGCGGAGGTAATAACTCTTATGAGCAAGATGGGCTGAGGATGTTGCCAATAAGTAAAGCGATTGAGTTAGTTAAATTATTATTAGAACAAGGTAATAGAGTTCTTTTACTTGGTGCCAAAGTTGATTCTATGCATTATCAAAAAATATGTGAATCATTTCCTGATAATCAAAATCTATATAACTTAGCAGGCAAATTTAATCTTGCCGCGAGTAGTTATCTTATTGGAAGAGCGACGCATTTCTATACGACTGATTGTGGTGCGATGCATTTAGGCGTTGCAGCTGGCGCTTTAGAAAAAATGACTGCTTTTTTTGGGCCTAGTAATCCCGGGCATATTTTACCAGCTAAATGGCTTAGTCAAGTTGCAATCTGGTCTGACTCTGAGATATATTCACCATCTTATCAGTTAGATGGCTCGCGCCAGAGAATAGAACCACAGTATTTTAAGCACCTTGAGTTACATCGGCATCTACCCATAAGTTCTTGATGAATTAAGGGTGCTATTTGTGATATAATAGGCTGGTTCCCATCATTAGTAAAATTTGTTGTATAACTGTGCTCAGGTGCACAATTTTTTTTGTGGTATCATGAATAAAAATTTCTATAAGATGCTTGGATTGGCAATATCCGCAACAGTTATTGCGATAATATTTAAGCATTATGATTTATCGTTATATCTTAGTATTGATGGATTTAATCATTACCATCAGCAAATTTTAGACTTTGAACAGGCTCACCTAGCAGAGTTCACAATTATTTATATCCTTAGTTATATTGTATTAATTGCCTGTTGTATTCCTGGGACGATTTTATTTGATTTGCTGGCTGGATTTATTTATGGTCCAACTATCGGGTTTCTGTTGGTTATATTTTGTTATTTAACTGGTGCAATTGTTAATTTTTTACTGGTGCGTTATTTGTTACATGATTTATTGCATAAACGCTTCAGTCACTTGCATCATTTAATTATGAGTGGTAGTGATGGGATAAAAACTGCGGCATATAATTTAATCGCGTTACGTTTTATTCCTGTAATCCCTTTCTGGGTTTTAAATATTTTAGCTGCCGTTTTAGGTATCCCGCTTTCTGTTTTTGCGATAACTACATTTATTGGTATCATACCCAGCTCATTAATTTGGGTGCTTATTGGCGGTGGGGTACGTAGTCATATGGCAA
Source organism: uncultured Neisseria sp. (assembly GCA_964367915.1). Lineage (GTDB taxonomy): Bacteria > Pseudomonadota > Gammaproteobacteria > Burkholderiales > UBA11063 > Aquella. The sequence continues at coordinate 8,540 of CAYIZV010000022.1, read as the reverse complement.
ATCATCAAATGTTAACTGCTGCAATTTTTGCTGACCCTAAATTTTGGGCTCCATTACTTGTACTAACTTTGATGGTTATGATCCCTAATTTAATTAAAATATACCGCAATAAAAAAAATAAATAACTACTATATGTATTCGAGTTTAATTTGAGTAAAACTAATCTTCAGCGTTTTGCCTTAATTTTGGCTGACCTATTAAGTATGAGTATAGCTTTTTTAATGGCTATTACTACTACACGTATCTATCATCTTGACTTATTTTCCAGTCCGTGGAGTAATTTTTTCCATTTCGGAACATCAAAAGTACTCGGACTGACAATAATAATTCTTTTTTGGTATCAAGAGCAGTATATCAAACGGCGTCCTTTTTGGGAAGATTTATTACAAATTTATCGTACCATAAGCTTTTTACTATTGATTAACCTTGGACTATCATTTGTTCTCGCCAAGGGATCGCTTAAAATTCTAATTGTAAGTTTTTGGTTAAGTTTTGCCATTGTTTTACCATTGATGAGGATTATCACCAAGCTCTTATTGCACCGTCTGCAATTATGGCAACGTGAAGTATATATTTTGGGAGTTGGTGAGTCTGCAAGTAATGCGTTTCAATTGCTAATTCAGAATAAAATGATGGGGTATCGCTTGAATGCTTTTGTACGTATTAGCGCGCAAGATAAAAATACACCAAGTTTAACTTTAGCCAGTTATCCTATTATCAGTCAGCAAGAGCTTATTGAACAGTTAAAAAAAAATCAGGAATGTGAAATAATTGTTGCATTGACCCAAAGTGAATTAAATCAACAGATTGGACTGATTAATTTTTTACAGCATAATGCTTTGGCCGTATTGGTTTTACCTGAGATTACTGGTTTAGCGCTTTATGGTGCGCAAATTGAGCATTTTTTTGGTAATGACCAATTAGTTCTTCGTTTAAATAACAATTTGGCACGAAATCTTAATGCTTGGATTAAACGTGCGTTTGATTTAATTTGCGTAATTTTAGGTTTAATTGTTTTATCGCCTGTATTTGTGGTGATTGGTATAATTATTAAGTTTACTACTGGAAATAAAGTATTCTTTAGACATCAACGTATTGGGCGTAATGGTAAACCTTTTTATTGTATAAAATTTCAGACTATGTATCCCAATAGTGCCGAATTATTGGCGCATATTCTAGCTACGGATGAGCAAGCTCGGGAAGAGTGGGAGCGTGATTTCAAGCTTAGAGATGATCCAAGAGTAACTAGTATTGGTAAATTCTTACGCAAAACTAGCTTAGATGAATTACCTCAGCTTTTTAATGTTTTGTTTGGAGAGATGAGTTTAGTTGGACCTCGCCCGATTGTTTCGCAAGAAGTGGAACGCTATGCTGATGGATTCTATTATTACCAGCTAGTCACTCCCGGTATTACAGGCTTATGGCAAGTCAGTGGGCGTAATGATATTGATTATACAAATCGCGTACGCTTAGATGAGTGGTATGTTAAAAACTGGTCGTTGTGGTACGATATTGTTATTTTAGCAAAAACGTTTGGTGTGGTATTCAAGCGTAGTGGCGCTTATTGATATATATAGCAGTTGATTTCTCTACTTTAGTAAATGCGTTTATTGTTTATGTTGTTGTTTAATAAATAGGATGTACCGATTGATAGAAGGATAGGATATTGCTAATTAATTGAGAATAATGCTTATCAATTACATTTCGATGGTCGTCGAAACCAAATTCAAGTCAACTATACTATAATATCAATCTAGCAATAAAATAGCATTGGACCAAAATGCATCATATAACAGAAATTTCAAAACTATTAAGTGATGGCTCTCGTGTTGAGATACTAACTACATTAATGGGTAATAAAGCGCTAACTTCAGGAGAATTAGCGATTATTGCTAATGTTACTCCACAAACAGTTAGTTCCCACTTGGCTAAATTATTAAATGGTGGCCTAGTAAACTGTAAAAGTATTGGTAAACATAAGTACTATTCTTTAGCATCTGATAGCATTGCGGATTTATTAGAAATAATGCTTCAGTTTAAGCCTCGTCCTGAAATTAATATTCCAAGCCATTCTAGAATTGATCCACAATTAAAATTTGCACGGACATGCTATAAACATTTAGCTGGTAACATCGGAGTTACTATTGCGACTAACCTAATTGAAATAGGAGCATTAAAATTTGATGGAAAATTTAATATTACTTCTGATGGCAAAGAATTTTTTAAAACGCTTGGGGTGGATATTAATTCGTTAATGCTTCAGAATAAAATTTTGATTAAACCATGCTTAGATTGGACAGAAAGAAGGTTTCATGTTGGTGGAATCGTAGGCAATGAATTATTTGCAATCTTTTTAAAAAATGATTGGTTAAGATGTGGAGTATTACATCGAAGTGTTTATTTAACAGAATCAGGTAAACGAGAACTGTCTAAATTAAAATTAATTTAAGGAATATCATGAAACACACACGTAAGACATTTGCTATGATTAAATATTTAAGCGATAATTTCTATACCATTGAGGAATTATCACAAGCAACAGATACATTTACCGAGACCATTGAGAAAATGGTTGAATACAATTTAATTCCTCGTTGGACATATGAAATAAATTGTTCAATTTCTGAATCTTCTCTTTTAATGGGTACACTATCAGCAAGTGACAATAATATCAAATTTTGTCATAAAGCGACTGTTAATTGGGTAGAGCGTGCAAAAGAAACTTTATTTGTTAACAGTAATAATTATGTAACCGCTGGTAATGTTACTAAACAACAAATGAAACAAAAATTTTATGATCTATTTAATAATCATAAATCAATTTGTATTGGGCTATCAGAATTATACGATGAGCAGGAAAATATAATCGGATGTAAATTTGATGAACAATTTGATTTTATTTATCAAAATTGGTGCAATGGGACATATGGAATTTGTACTAAAAACCCTTGTGATGAAAATAATATTTTCTATAAGGCGGTATATCAAATATTACTTAATTACCTGACCAATCAAAACGAAAAGAAAGTTTATACTGACGATGAGTTATTTCAAGTTATAAATGCAGCAAAACAATACGATCTCTATGTTAGTGAATTTACTCCGCTATCTTTTGATATATCCAGTAGAAAAAAATTTGTGAATAAATTTGTAAATTAATTGTAGGGTTCTTACTTCGATGTTTACTAGGTTTAAACCTAATTGACTATAAATAGGCTGTGGGAAAAGTTTTTAGGTAAAAGTAGCATTGTTTTATAGCAGGCTGTTATGCGTAGTTGCTTTATAAAAAGTTAGCTATATCATACTAGTAAATCAACATCAGTAATAATACTCATATTTTTTTAAACTATACTATACTAATTGAGTAAAAGGCATCTTCTTAAAATTTTACTCTTGTGGTTTATCTTCCATAACGCTAAATAAACGAATCTGTAACCATGATTGTAGACGAATAAAAGGATTTCTACAAAGATATGCAATGACTAACATTGCAATTATAATTGGAATCAGATAAGTATCTTGTGGTAAAACATGATGACTCACTGAAAAGATTAGGCTCATTATTCCAATAATTGCTGCAACTGGCAATGTTTCAAAAATCACTCTTCTTCCTTGGTATGTATGCTTGCCCAACCACTTTTCATGAATTAGAATCTCAGAAAAGATCATACCTAGCGCTTTAAGTTTACGATAGGCTGCAATAAGAAATGGTAGTGATAATAATATAGCACAACTAGTTATAATGCTTTTGTGTATTTGTAGATCAATAATAATTCCTACTCGTGCAAGCAGTCCTTTATTTAGGTGATCTGCCAAATAAGCTCCTGCCATAAAAACTGCCATAACCAAAGCGCAGTTGACAATTACTTGAGCAATAATTTTGGCAACCATTTTAACAATCAGGGCACTGTCTCCACGCGGATGCAAATCACCCAGCCAACGAGTGTAATAATGTGATAAGCCTATTAGTTTGCGTGGTGCTCTTGCGCGTATAAATGAGGCAAATGGATCGGCTAGATTAATCAAATATGGTGTAGTTAGAGTAGTAATTGCCGAAACTGCAATTGCGATGGGGTAAAGAAAGTCACCTGTAACTTTTAAGCTAGCGCCTAAAGCAGCAATGATAAATGAAAATTCACCGATTTGTGCCAATCCCATACCTACTTTGAGTGAAGTGCCCGCTTTCTCTCCGGAGACAAAAGCGCCAATAGTATTCCCAATTATTTTACCCGCAATTAGTGTAATAGAAATAATGATAATTACTGAGAAGTTGGAGAGTAGAATTGAAGGGTTAAACATCATCCCTATTGTTACGAAGAATATCGCACAAAACATATCGCGTAAAGGTTCTATTAATTTTTCAATCAAGTGTAGTGGACGAGCTTCGGCAATAATTGCACCAATAATGAAAGCGCCTAATGCAATGCTATAATTAAGCGCAAGTACCATTAAACAAAAGCCAAAGCATAAGCCAAGTACTGAGATTAACATCGTCTCATGACTGTTAAATTTAGCCACGTATTCAAGTAGTTTTGGAATGGTAAGTAAACCAATGGTTAACGTTACAATAATAAATAGAGAGAGCTGTCCGACAGTATCAAAAATATCATCACTTTGAATTGAGCCTGTAGTTGCAATTCCAGAGAGGAGGGCAATGATTGCAATGGCTAAAATATCTTCAACGATAAGGATTCCAAAGATAAGCTGAGCAAATTTATGCTGTTTAAGTCCCAATTCACCCAAGGCTTTAACAATAATAGTTGTTGATGAGATCGCCATCATCGCGCCTAAAAAGATACAATTCATTTGTGACCAGCCAAAATAATGTCCCAAATTATAACCAATTGCAATCATTAGACTAGTTTCACAAATTGCGGTTATAAATGCAATCGCACCTACTTTTGCAATTTTTTTAAGGCTAAACTCCATACCCAGCGAGAACATCAAAAACACTACACCTAATTCTGCCAAAATTGAAATGGTCTGTTTGTCGTGAATTAGAACAAATGGGGCAGTATATGGACCAATGATAATACCAGCGGCTAGGTAGCCTAGCACAACAGGTTGCTTAAACCGGTGAAAAATTAGTGTTACAATACCAGCAACCAGCATAATGGTTGCCATATCATGAATAAATATTTCACCGTGCATTAATTAAATCCTCTTTAACTTGGCGAAGGCTGCCGCCATACTGTTATTATCGCTAGCTTGTCCTCGATTAGAATTTTGGCGTGGCTGTTGATTATTATAGCCATTATTTTGAGCTGGAGCTTTACGCTGTGTTACAGGGATATTTAGCTTATTCAAACCCTTCATGGTTAATGCAATACGTTTTCGTTTAACATCAACTTCTTCAACACGTACCTTAACAATCTGTCCAACTTTTAATACATCATTCGGATTTGCTACATATTGATCAGCAATTGCAGAAATATGTACCAGACCATCCTGATGAACACCAATATCAACGAAAGCACCAAAATTAGCTACATTGGTGATAACGCCTTCAAGTTCCATCCCGATTTGTAAATCACTAATTTCATTCACGCCGTCTTTAAATACGGCAGTTTTAAATTCTCCACGCGGATCACGCCCTGGCTTTTCAAGCTCTTTAAGGATATCGGTAATTGTCGGCAATCCGTATTTATCGCTTACAAAACCAGTCGGTTTTATTGTATTGAGTAATTGTGTGTTACCAATCATTTCAGCAAGAGGAACTCCCAATTTTTGTGAGATTGTTTCGACTAATGAATAACTCTCTGGATGCACTGCCGATTTATCTAATGGGTTTTCACCATCATTAATGCGTAGAAATCCTGCGCATTGTTCAAAAGTTTTATCACCAAGGCGGCTAACTTTGGTTAATTGTTTACGGCTGGTAAATTTACCATTACTATCACGATAGCTTACGATATTATTAGCAATAATCGAGTTTAATCCGGCTACTTGCGCTAATAATGGCGCTGATGCGGTATTTACATCCACTCCAACTGCATTCACACAGTCTTCCACTACATTATTGAGGCTACTAGCTAAGCGGCTTTGATTGACATCGTGCTGATATTGACCAACACCAATTGATTTAGGATCTATTTTTACCAGCTCTGCTAATGGATCTTGTAAGCGACGGGCAATTGAGACTGCTCCACGTAAGCTAACATCCATGTCGGGAAATTCCTTAGCCGCAAATTCTGAAGCCGAATAAACTGATGCTCCAGCTTCTGAAACAACAACGATCTGAACATTAATATTTTTAAATTCTTTACACAGGTCTTTAACTAATTGCTCGGTTTCACGTGAGGCTGTTCCATTCCCAATGCTGATTAATTCTGCTTTATATTTATCACATAATTTAGCGATGGCTAGCATTGCATCTTCGCGATTTTTAGTGAATGGATAGATTACTGCAGTATCTAACACTTTGCCGGTATTATCAATTACTGCAACTTTTACTCCGGTACGAATACCAGGATCAAGCCCAATCGTAGTTTTACTTCCTGCTGGTGCTTGTAAGAGTAAGTTATGCAAATTAGTTGCAAAAACTTTAATTGCTTCTTCATCGGCACGTTCACGCATATTGGTGAGTAGCTCATTTTCTAATGATGGAAAAATTTTTGCTTTCCATGCCAAGCGTACACAGTCACGTAACCAACTACCTGCTGTTTTATGTTCATCAATCGCAAATTCATCATTAATTAATTGATCGTAAGCGGAAAATTCACCACGGGCTAGAGTATGCTGCTCAGGATATTCGATTGCCATACTCAAAAAACCTTCGTTATTGCCGCGAAGTATTGCTAATGCTCGGTGTGATGGCACATTTTTTACCAGTTCCTGATGAGCAAAGTAATCAGTGAATTTAATTCCTTCTTCTTCCTTACCTTCGATTACTTTAGCGCAAATCAAAGCTTCATGGTTGAGTCTTGCGCGAAGTTTAGCTAAGAGAGCAGCATTTTCGGCGAATATATCTAATACAATATATCGGGCGCCATCCAGTGCATCTTGTGCGGTATTGATATTTGCATCTGGATTAAGATAATCATTGGCTAGAACTAATGGATCGTGATCTTGATTTTCAAGTAATGCCAACGCTAGTGGTTCTAAGCCTGCTTCTTTGGCAATTTGTGCTTTGGTACGACGTTTGGGTTTATACGGCAGGTATAGATCTTCTAGTGTGGTTTTATTATCTGCCGCTAAAATCGCTTGTTCTAGCTCTGGTGTTAGTTTTCCTTGCTCTTGAATTGATTTTAAGATTGTTTCGCGACGTTCGTCCAGTTCTCGAAGATAAATTAACTTCTCAGCCAGTAGACGTAATTGAGTATCATCTAATCCGCCAGTTGCTTCTTTACGATAACGGGCAATAAATGGAACGGTTGCGCCTTCATCAAGGAGTGCAATAGTACTGTTAACTTGATGTTCATTGACGTTTAATAAATTGGCTAGACGAGTTGCAATACTTAATAACATAGTTGAATCCTAAGATAATCTTTTAATACAGGGCTTAATTGTAAATTATTAGTGCGGTACTGTGTGTACTAATTAGCTAAATCGGGTACTTAGTTCTTCTAAACTAAGCGCTTGCAATAATTGCTTGAGTTTTTGTGTGGCTGTTGGATCATTATCGCGTATTTTTTTTGCTAAAATCAGCTCGTTTTTCATGGAGTGTTCCCAACCAACCAATTCAGTAACTGTAACACTATACCCGTGAGATTCAAGCTGCAGTGCTCGCAATACGTTAGTAATGTGGCTACCAAATTCTCGACTATGAATTGGGTGACGCCAAATTTCAGCGAGGATATTACTATTTTTAATCTTGCTATAGTTTTTCTTTAAGATTGCCGCAATTTCTGCCTGACAACATGGTACTAAGACCATATATTTAGCTTTTTTATGTAGACCAAATGTAATTGCATCATCGGTAGCAGTATTACAAGCATGAAGCGCAGTTACAATATCAATCTGTTCAGGAAGTGCTGGTGAGCTAATCGAATCAGTAACGGAGAGATTGAGAAATGACATATTATTAAAACCAAGTTGAGTGGCTAACTCCTGTGATTTGATTACTAAATCATCGCGAGTTTCAATTCCATAGATCATCGAGTTATTGGTTAGATCTTTGAAGAATAAATCATATAAGATAAAACCTAGGTATGATTTGCCAGCACCGTGATCAACAAGATTAAATGATTCTTTGCTTTGCTGCAACGCTTGTAAGATTGGCTCAATGAATTGGTATAGGTGATATACCTGTTTGAGTTTACGGCGGCTATCCTGATTTAATTTACCATCGCGAGTGAGAATATGAAGCTCTTTGAGTAATTCAATTGATTGTCCCTCGCGAATTTCATGTTTTTGTCCTGCTGTATCGGTTGATGGTTTTAATTTTTTAGTCATTTGAGGTATTTCTCCATTGTCTGGAAATGAAAAAAGCGATAATCCTTCGATCATCGCTTTTACTTTTTATTCTTATGCCTCTTGCATGCATTTGGCGGAGTGGACGAGACTCGAACTCGCGACCCCCTGCGTGACAGGCAGGTATT
>CAYIZV010000021.1:0-38428 GCA_964367915.1 uncultured Neisseria sp. | reverse complement strand
GAATATGGGTTAATTTTTCAACTGAATGAATTGAAGTTGTAACTAATTCCATCGCAGTATCTATAGCTTTTTGAGTTTCTGTTGCAATTTGTTCGTTTTTAATCATGATAATATTCTCCAAAATTTGGTTAATTTTGCTGCAAGTGCACAATTAATCCATGTTATAATTATTTAGAGGTATAATTAGTACCTTCGTTATCTCACAGACGATATTATTGTGCAGTGCAGCATAATTTGTCAAGTTTTTTTTAATTTTTCTATCAGGTACTTATGAAAAAAGCCCCAGAACATAGAGTTATCAAGAAATATCAAAATCGCCGACTTTACGATACTGCGACCAGCACCTATATCGTATTGGAGGATATTAAACAAATGATCATGGATGGTGACGTAGTGAGCGTTCTTGATGTCAAGAATGATACTGATGTAACCCGCAGCGTTTTGTTGCAAATTCTCCTCGAAGAAGAAGCAACTGATTCACCAATATTATCCAACGATTTTTTAGTGCAAATTATTCGTTTCTATGGCAAAGCATTCCAACCTGCAATCAGCCCATTTTTAGAACAGGGAATGGATATGCTCCGCCAAACGCAAAAGCGATTCTATGCCCAGCTAAAAGCAACTTATCCTAAAGATGCTATTCCATCAAGTCTAGATTTATGGAAAGAATTTTGGCAGGAACGTGGGCCTCAAGTACAACAAAATATTTTTGACTACCTTAATACCAGCACCAATAACTTCATTCAAATGCAGGAACAAGTGCACGAGCAAATTCAAAGCCAAGCTGAAAATTTTATGAATATGATAAAATTCCCGTTTAATGCAAAAAAAGGTAGTAAATAAAGCATGGCAAAAATTGGGTTTATATCATTGGGTTGCCCCAAGGCACTAGTTGATTCAGAAAATATCCTGACTGGTTTAAAGGCGGAAGGTTATGACGTCGTTAATAGTTATGCCGACTCTGATTTAGTTGTTGTCAATACCTGTGGCTTCATTGATTCGGCAGTTGAAGAATCATTGAATGCAATTGGTGAAGCACTTAAAGAAAATGGTAAGGTTATTGTAACTGGCTGTCTTGGCGCTAAAGAAGGTGTAATTGAAACTAAATATCCAAATGTATTAGGTGTGACGGGTCCACATGCAACACAAGAAGTATTAAACCTGATCCACGAATATGTACCTAAACCGCATGATCCATTTGTAGATTTAGTTCCAGCACAAGGTGTAAAATTGACACCTAAACATTATGCATATCTTAAGATTTCTGAAGGATGCAATAATACCTGTTCTTTTTGTATTATACCAAGCATGCGTGGTAAATTAGACTCTTACCCAATTGGTGATGTACTTACTCAAGCAGAAAAATTGGTTGCAGCAGGAGTTAAGGAATTATTAGTCGTATCTCAGGACACTGGTGCATATGGTAGTGACAAGAAGTATGTAACAGGATTTTATAACGGGCGCCCAGTTAAAACCAAGTTCATTGATTTGTGTGGACAACTTGCCAAATTAGGTGTTTGGGTACGCTTGCACTACGTCTATCCATACCCGCATATTGATGAAGTAATTCCTTTGATGGCTGAGAATAAAATTCTTCCTTATCTGGATATACCATTTCAGCATGCCAGTCCTAAAGTATTGAGAGCAATGAAACGCCCAGGAAATGTTGATGGTCTATTGGAGCGGATTAACCAATGGCGTAAAGTTTGTCCAGATTTAGCAATTCGCAGCACCTTTATCGTTGGTTTTCCTGGTGAAACTGAAGAAGATTTCCAAATGCTACTAGATTTTCTGACTATTGCACAACTAGAAAAAGTTGGTTGTTTTAAATACTCACCAGTAGAAGGTGCAGGGGCAAATTTAATTGCTGATCATGTCTCGGAAGAAATTAAAGAACAACGTTACCACCGCTTCATGCAACACCAGCAAGCTATCAGCTTGGCAAAATTACAGGCCAAAATTAGTAGCCAGATGCCAATAATCATTGATGAAGTAAATCGTAAGTTAATTATTGGACGCAGCAAATATGATGCTCCTGAGATTGATGGCTTAATCTATATCAAAAATATGGGTCAATACGACAATATTCAAGTTGGAGATATTATTCAGGTTGAAATTATTGCTGCTAAAGATTATGATCTGTATGCAAAGCCACTTTCCTTATAAGCCATTCAAAAAATTACCAAGTAGAGATTTATAGCTTTACTTGGTAGACAATCTCAAGCATAAACTTAGTAGCCCTGTCTTGATTATCTCCGTTAAAGTAAATTAATTACAGTATAATATGGTGTTAACCTATGTAAGGATATGCCATGAAACATATATATTTAGCCCTATTTGGCATGCTGCCATTAATCACAAATGCAACTGGATTAGCTGTTAGCATGGATGATTTATACTTAAGAAATAACACATCAAAAACAACTACGATACAAATCAAAAACCTAGATGAGAGCGCCAATAAATTTACTCTTCCACCCAATAGCATGTGTAGAATAAATCAATCCATTATGTTCCAACCGTTTGAAGAAGAAAGTAATAACTTTGTAGTCATGGTAACCAGCCCCGAAATGACAAACCCGATTGTAATTGATCAATTTGGTTTACTGGCATTGGCTTCGGATTCGGCGATTAAAGCACAATACCATGGTAATGTTAAGCAATATAGCCTATTTGGTTTTTGTGGTAACAAACTGGGTCAATACAAATTTCTTAACGTCGCACCTCATGATAATGAAAGCGCAGCACCAAATTTTACGCTAGCTAATTGTTCTGAACGTTCAAATTTTGTTTACTTCATAAATGATAAATATATTCGGGTAAAAAACCGCCCTAAATATTTTGATTTTAGTAAAGCACCAAGTTGTAAATTAGTCGAAAACCAAGCACCAGCAGCAATAGAAAGTATGCCAGCGGAATCGCAAATAAAATAAACTTAAATAGAATTTTAAGATGACAAATAGCAAAATCAAATGACTCTATTCGACGAAAAACTGTTAACGGAAAGAAAAATATGAAAAAACTTATAAAATATACACTTTATAGTGTATTGGGAATAGTTGCAATTGCTGCTATCGCTGTAGTATTACTAGTAACAGTAGTAAATCCTAACCGCTTTAAACCATTTATAGTTAAAGCTGTTTATCAGTCAACTGGACGAACTATCGCATTAGATGGCGATATTAGCTGGAAAATTTACCCGAATTTGGGAGTAAATATTAAACAAGTTGCCCTATCCAATCCATCAGGGTTTAGCGAGTCAAATTTTATGACCCTAAATTCAGCTGATGTATCTGTTGGTTTGATTCCGTTATTAAGTAACCATATTGTAGTTAAAACGCTGGCAATTGATGGACTTAATCTCGCACTTATCAAACAAAATGGAATTAATAACTGGACTTTTACGCCACCGAATCAAGAATCAAGCACATCTGGCGCTGAAGGTGGTAAACCACAACCATTACGTCTTGACATGAGCGCATTTAGTTTTACCAATGCAACTTTAAACTATACTGATCGTGATTTAAAACAAAGCTATGGCGTGAAAAATGCTAATTTAATCGTTGATACTGATTTTAGAGGTGGAATCACTTTTGATCAGGGCGCAGAACAACTTTCGTTAAATAAAGTTAAGTTTAAATACAATGATTCAGCAGAAGGTAAATTAAATTTTGAGATAAAACAATTTGCTAAACCGATTTACTCTGGTGATGTAGCAATTGATAAATTGGCCTTAAATACAATTTTGGATCAATTTAACATAGCAACCAAGCAGCGTCATGGTATGTCACTATTAAACAGCGTGGTTTTTTCAGGTAACATCAATGGTGATACCAATAATCTAACCCTAAAAGATTTTAAATTTAATCTCTCGGATAAATTTAAGGGTAATGTAGGTTTGTCTTTGAAGAATTTTGCCAATCCAGTTTATAATGGTAATCTTGATTTAGAAAAATTCAATCTTAACCAACTACTTGATAGCTTGAATATCGCAGTTGCCGAGCGTAAAAACAAACCGTTGCTCAATAGCTTTGCAATTAGTAGTAACGGCTTTAGTGGCGATAAAAATAATATTTCGCTCAAAGGTCTAAAAGTAAGTGCTGGCGATAGCGTTAGCGCATCTTTTGGCAGCTTACAAGTTAAAAATTTTGCTAAACCGAGTGTAATTGGTGATGTAACTATCCCAACTTTCAACCTCAATAAGACTTTGGATGGACTGGGTATTGCTGTTGCTGAACGTAAAAATAAACCTTTGTTAAATAGCCTAGCCTTTAGTAGTAGCTTTAATGCCAATCAAAATAGTGCGAATCTAAGTAACGTTAAATTAAGCGTTGGCGACAGCCTAAAAGCTGCATTCAGTAATTTACAAATTCAAAATTTCGCTAACCCAAGCGTATCAGGAGCAATTAATCTCTCAGACACCAACTTAAACAAAGTTCTTGATGGTTTGGGAATTGCCGTTGCCGAACGTAAAAATAAACCTTTGCTTAATAGTTTCGCAATTAATACCAGTTTTAAAGCTACACCAAACAGTGTGAATTTGAATGGAGCTAATTTTAAATTTGGTACATTACTAAGCGGAAATACAACCGTGGCAGTACAGAACTTTGCCAACCCTAAATATAGTGGTTCAATCAATCTACCGACGTTCTCATTAAATGGTGTAATGCAGCAATTGGGCATGACGCCACCTGATATCAGTAATAAAACATTATTAAATCAAGTTATGCTTAATACTAGCTTTAGTGGCAGTACGAATGCAATTAGCCTAAGCCAATTACGTGCCAAAATTGCTAACTCAACTGCAACAGGGAATGTTAACGTAAGCTCGTTCAAACCACTTGCATTCAGTGAGAATATCACGATTGATCAAATGGACGTTGCTGATTTTAGTAATGTTAATGGCTATCACGTTCCAATGCGCCAGTTACAGTTTAGCGGTAATTCAAGTATCGGTAATAACATGGAGTTGGCAACATTAAATGGTAAGCAAAATATTCAGGTTGGCAATATCACTGTCCTTGGTATTAGCTTGGATAAATTAGTTGGACAACTTGATAGTACCATCGGACACACAGGTTCAAATAGTGGAGATATTGTTCATACATTAGCAAACTCCGCACAAGTTATTCAAGCGGTGAATAACATGAAAGCTGAAATAGCTAAAGCATCTTCACCATCTGCCCGGGACTTGAATCAAAAAACTAATTTGGGTAATTTCAGTGCCAATGTAGCAATTAATAATGGTTTGGTTAACCCTTCTGCCTTTAAGCTGAACGGACCAAGTGTTGGACTGAATGGTTCGGGTTCAGTAAATTTAGCTGGCTCCAAAGCCCTAAATTACAAAACCAACAGCCAGCTTTTAGTTAATGGAATTAATCCGATATTCAAGAAATTAACCTTCCCTGCAACCATTAGCGGCACAATCGCTGCACCAAGTGCAAATTTAGACTGGAATGCAATCCAGCAACAACTGCTCAAACTTGCATTTGAAAATAATAAACAGCAGATTCAGCAGAATGTTAAGCAACAGATTAATAATGTTCTTGGCAATCCGCAGCAAGGAAATCCTAATAATCAACAACAAAACAAAGCAGTAGATGCAGTTAGTCAAGGTGTAACTAATGCCATTGGCAAAATATTTGGAAACTAGAAAAACCCACTCAAAGCTGGAGTGGCAAGTTAGCAAATCAATCATTGCGCGTAAATTTGCGCGCAGTGATGCAGCTTCTGTTTTTGAGGTGGTTGAAAATAATCGTACCTACCTCCGGCAATGGATGCCATGGCTTGACCAGACGACATCAGTTGCCAATATTGAGCAGTTTATTCAAAAAGCACAAGAGGGTTATGTGACTGGCAGCAACCTCCTTCTTGGCTTGTGGGATGATACACAATATGTTGGTATTGTCAGCTTCAATAAAATAGATGGTGCAAGCGCTGAAATTGGTTACTGGATTAGCCAAGACTATCAAGGCAAAGGGATTATCCGTTGCGCGGTAAAATTACTGATTGAACACGGTTTCCAGCATCTAAATTTATCAACGGTCAATATCCAATGCGCAATCAACAATCTCAAAAGCCATACTGTAGCTCAAAAACTCGGCTTTACACTGGTTAAAACTATCCCTAACAACGAATGGCTCTACGATCACTATGTCGATCACGCCTTATATGTTCTTACTCAATCAGATTAATATACTGGGGCGTTGATTTACTTCTCACTTACGGTGAGTCGGCTTCGTCGTAAATCGCTACCAGTATTTCGAATCTGTTTGAGTATAAGCCGATAAACCGCCTATATACTGGATGTTTATGCTGCGGTGCAAGTTTCTTTTATCGTCACTTTCAGTGTATAATAGCGACGCTATACTGGAACAGATTCATCACACGGGGGTCATTGCCAAGCTCCTCACTTACTACGTGTAGGTTTGGTTGCTTATTGCCTACCAGTCTTTCGAATCTGTTTCAGTATATTAATCAACTCCAGAGGCAGCACATCATGAAAAAAAAATACGTTTTAGAATTTATCCTATTTACCAGTTATATGCTCTTTGCCATGTCGTGGGTTGGCGCGGCAACTTTCATGAAAGACATCATGCAAATGACTGGGATGCAAAGCTTGACTCAAGCAAGTGTACTCAGTACTTCACTAACTTTTGCCAAAATCATTGGCACAGCTATTGCTGCATGGACAATTGTTAAATTTGGAATTCGCAATGCCTTTACTGTTGCATCTATTTTAATGTGTTTAAGTATCGTGACTCCTTACGCACCTAATTACCCGATTTTGCTAATTTCACGCTTCTTGATGGGCTTGGGTGGCGCACTGATTATCGTTTATTTTAATCCAATAGTCTACAAATATTTCGAACCTAGTGAACGCGCAGTTATCAATGGATTAAACGCAATTGCCTTTAATGTCGGCACAGCCATCATGATGTTTGGCGTTCCATTTTTTCTATCCGTATTTGGTAGTTGGCAGAAAACGCTACTGGTAATTTCCTGCGCGAGCATTGTGATGCTGATTGTTTGGTTAATTTTTGGCAAAATTGATCTTGAGAATAACGGCAGTCAAAATACCGCCAATATTGCTACAAAATACAGTTTTAGTGATGGCCTAAAAGATCGTTTTAACTGGATTTTTGCTTTCACTTATTCTGGATTATTAGCATTCTATATCGTACTTTTCACTTTCTACCCTAAAGCGGGAATTATCCAAACGAAACAGGTAATCTTATTTGGAATAATTGGCGCAATAATTGGAATGATTTACTCCAATAAAACTAAAAAACGCATACCAGTGCTCCGTATATCTGGTTTTATTCAGGTGATTGCCGCATTTGGATTGAGCTTTGCGGGTGAAAATCAATTACTCGCAACAGTGAGTGCTGCGGCTTTGGGGTTCTTTATGTTCTTGCCTATGCCAGCTTTGGTTACTTATGCGCAAGAACGCCCAAATACCAACTCACAGCAAATCTCTGTGACTTTTAGCCTATTTTGGTCGCTAAGTTATCTGGTAGCTACCGTTATACCAACTATTTTTGCCAAAATCGTCGATTATAATAACGGCAATTATCACACTGCATTTATTTTCATTTGTGCAGTTGAGGGAACTTTTTTACTGGGGTCTTTATTCTTGCGTGAACATAAATAAACCCGGACAAAATTTACTGAATAAACCAAAAATATATTATAATCTGAAGTTATGTCACATCAATAAATTATCCATTTAAGAAAGATAATCGGCTATGGCAAAATTTAGTTATCCTAAGGGGGTTATTGCCCTCTCTTCGGTTGAAATGTGGGAACGCTTCAGCTTCTATACTATGCAAAGTTTATTAGTTCTCTACGCTGCTGCCAAAGTTGGTGACGGAGGTTTAGGATGGTCACAAGCAGACGCCCTCCGCTTGGTTGGTTACTACGGTGCATTGGTCTATGTCTCTCCCATTATTGGTGGCGTTATTGCAGACAAATTAATTGGGCGTAAACTAGCGGTACTAATTGGTTCAATCATAATGATGTTCGGGCATGCTTCCTTGGCATATCCTGGGGTCAAAATGATGTATATTGGCTTGTCACTACTAATCATCGGTTGCGGCTTGATGAAACCGGCAATCAGTGCAATGGTTGGGGAGTTTTTTAAAGCGACGGAAACAGGTCGGAAAGATGCATCTTTTGCAATTTTTTATATGTCAATTAACATCGGTGGTTTTCTTGGTCCAATGATTGGTGGCGTGGTTCAGGAAGCATGGGGATATGATTATGCTTTTGCTATGGCTGCACTGGGCTTAGCAATTGGTATTATTAATTTTTCCGTTGCAAAAAATCGTAGCCTCAAAGATGTCGGCAATGTTATAAACAAAGCACATCACGAAAAACTACCGTGGACAGCTTTAGAAAAGAAAAAAGTATTTACTTACATTTTACTTTGTATTACCAATATTTTCTGGAATATAATCTATGTTCTTCCTTATGGTCTACTAACACTCTATGCAGAAAAAAATATCGATCGGCATTTAGGAGGCTTTACTATTCCAGCAACATGGTATTATGGAATGTATGGTTTACTAATTATAATTTATTCACCAATCGTTGCCACTATGTATCAATGGATAAAAAACAGAACTGGCTCGGATATGACTCTTAGCTGGAAATTAGCTTATGGCTATATCTTGGTCGCTGGTGGTTGCATGATCTTACTTCCGTTGGTAAAAGCAATTGGTTTAAATCCTAACTATGTCGGAAGTTCATGGTATATCATCGGCTTTTATACACTATTTTGTTTTAGTGAACTATTAACTTTACCTGTCATGCTCTCTGCTGCAACTACTTTTGCACCACACGGCTTTTCTGCAACATTGGTTTCACTAAACATGGCAATTTCTTGGGCAATTGGTGCATGGCTTGGTGGTGAATTTGGCGCTTGGACACAGGAAACTAATCCCGTAGTACTATTCTGGTGGCTAATTGCATTGTGCTTAGTATTTGCTGTTGGGCATATTCTTAGCAATAAGAAAATTGAAAAAATTATGCACGCTTAACGGATATAACGGTGCTATCGATGAATAATCTATTTTTTTCATTAATTTTAGTAGCTATCACTCTTAGTATCTGGGTGCTACCAAATGTTTATCCTGTAACCGCAGCGATTGTGGTGGCAATATTGGCAACTTATAACGGAGATATAAATGTTTCATCCGTCGTTATCCTGATTTTACTTGCGATTACTGGCAATCAATACTCGCGTAGCAATGAACATAAAAGCACATTATTACGTATCAACATTGTGTTGCTGGCTCTATGGGCTTTATGGAGCAAAGATCATCAAGGACATCTGATTAGCTGGACTAACTATGTACAATTAGCAGCACAAAGCCACGGCATAACAATTCAGATTACCTTTGAAAAAATTATAGCTGCGATCTTGCTCGGTGCATTTTTATTGAAATCAGAACATAATATTCGCAACCTCAAGTCAGTCTTTTCTGGAAAATGGATGACTTATCTACTGAGCTATATTGTTCTGCTAATACCAATAAGTATCATCTTATATCTCTTTGCTGGTCTAAATATCGGTGCAAAATCGCTAAGTGGTCTATTAGCAACGATTTTTTTATTGAGCTTTACAGAAGAAATAATTTATCGTCAATTATTACAAAATTGGCTTCATCAGATAGTTAAAATCAAGTATAAGGCTGTTGCCAGTTGGCTTCCAATAATAATGATCAGTGTTGTCTATGGCGCATTCCATGCTCAAAATGGAGTAAATTTTGCAATTTTCTATTTTTTAGTGGGCGCTGCATATGGATATATTTACCAAAAATCGGGTAAAATCGAGGTAGCAATTTTAGTTCACTTTGCTTTGAGACTAACTTTTGGATTGGTTTTAACTTTTTGGGGATATGAGCTGGCTTTACCTGCTATCGGGTAAGATTGACTCAAGCTTGAATAACTTTATACATTTTAAGGAATAAATATGAGCATTTTAGAAATTAGAGTTCCAGATATTGGTGGACATAGTGATGTCAATGTTGCAGAAGTATATGTAAAAGTTGGCGACACGGTTAGTATTGACGATAACCTTATCATGTTGGAAACAGATAAAGCAACCATGGAAGTACCTGCAGATAAAGCTGGGGTTATCACGGAAATGTTGGTTGCCGTTGGCTCAAAAATAAATGAAGGTGATGTAATCCTTAAAGTTGAAGCAGCTGGTGCCGCTACGGCAGCTACTTCTCCTGCAGCGCAACCCGCAGCCGCTCCTGTAGCTGCAGCGCCAGTTGTCGCACCTCAAGCAGCAGCAACTCCTGCGGCAAAAGACGGTGAAATTATTTGTGATGTAATGGTGCTTGGTGCTGGTCCTGGTGGATATACGGCAGCATTCAGAGCTGCAGATTTAGGTTTAAAAACAGTATTAATTGAGAAACATCCAACTTTGGGTGGTGTCTGTCTGAATGTGGGTTGTATCCCATCTAAAGCATTATTGCACGTTGCCAAAGTTATTAACGAAGCTGATGAAATGAGTCACCATGGTGTGAGCTTCGGTAAACCTAATCTGGATATTGACAAAATCCGTGAGTTTAAATCAGGCGTTGTTGGCAAATTAACCAAAGGTTTAGATGGTTTGGCTAAACAGCGTAAAGTTGAAAAAGTTCAGGGTTTAGCAAAATTCACTTCACCACATACTATTGAAGTTGCTACTACTGAAGGTGTTAAAACAGTGCGCTTCACCAATGCGATTATAGCATCAGGTTCACATTCATTTAAAGTACCGAGCTTTCCGTTTGATGATCCACGCGTAATTGATTCGACTGGAGCATTGGCTCTTGAATCAGTGCCTGAGAGACTATTAGTTGTTGGTGGTGGTATTATTGGTCTGGAAATGGCAGAAGTTTATGGTACATTAGGCTCTAAAGTAACTGTGGTTGAGCTTGGTGATGGCTTAATTCCAGGTGCAGATCGCGATGTAGTTAAGGTTCTGGAAAACCGGATTAAAAAACGCTATGAAGCAATCTACACTAAAACTAAATGTGCTAAAGTAGAACCTAAAGTAGATGGCATCTGGGTTACCTTTGAAGGTCCTAGCGCGCCAGCTGAAGCACAAAAATTTGATAAAGTATTGGTTGCCGCTGGTCGTCGTCCAAATGGTAAGACAATTGGGGCTGAAGCTGCAGGTGTAATCGTAACAGAACAAGGATTTATTCCAGCAGATAAACAACAACGTACCAATGTAGCACATATCTACGCAATTGGTGACGTAATTGGTCAGCCAATGCTTGCACATAAAGCGGTACATGAAGGTCGTGTAGCGGCTGAAAATTGTGCGGGAATGAAGTCATTCTTTGATGCACGAGTTATCCCAGGTATCGCCTATACTGATCCTGAAGTGGCGTGGGTTGGTCTAACTGAGGGTGAAGCTAAGGCTCAAGGTCTTGAAGTTGAAGTTGGTAAATTCCCGTGGGCAGCATCTGGTCGCGCTCTTGGTAATGGACGTGATGATGGTTTCACCAAAATTATCACTGACAAAAATACCCATCGTATAGTTGGTGCTGCAATCGTCGGTGCTGGTGCGGGAGAACTTTTGGCAGAGACTTGCTTGGCAATTGAAATGGATTGTGATATCCATGATGTAGCTTTGACAGTACATGCACATCCGACATTATCTGAATCAGTAGCTTTTGCATGTGAAATCGTAGATGGTTCAATCACCGATTTATATATGCCGAAAAAGAAAAAATAATATACTCTTCGTCTTTAAATCCGTTCGAGTATGATTTTATTAAGCAGACATAAATGGTCTGCTTAATTTTTTACACAAGAAGAAATTTATGGCAATTCGAATTATAGAATATCAAGAACAGTATACTTCACAACTAGTAGAACTGATTCTCGGGATTCAAGTCGGTGAATATGAACTTTCAACCAGTCTTGAAGCACAACCTGACTTATTGCAGATACCAGCGTTTTATCAAGTTAATAATGGTAATTTTTGGTTAGCTCTTGACGATGAAAAAGTGGTTGGCACAATTTCACTTAAAATTTTCTCATCAACACAAGGCGCATTACGTAAAATGTTTGTTGCCGATGGCTACCGAGGTAAACCACATAATATCGCTCAACAATTGTTTGAATGCTTACGTGCCACCGCAGAGCAGCAAAAGTTAGCAAGTATCTACTTAGGAACTACTGACAAATATTTGGCTGCGCATCGCTTCTATGAAAAAAATGGTTTTAAACTGATTGATAAAACTCAATTACCCGAAGAGTTCCCTATCGTTTTGGTTGATAATCGCTTTTATCGTCTGGACCTTGCTTAAAAGGAGTTTGTTTTGACTAAAAAAGTTCAAGTTATCCGCCATGTAATGTTTGAAGATCTGGGGTCATTTGCTAACGTTCTGCAAAGCCTAAATTATCAAATCGAGTATTTAGATAGTGGCGTGGATAAATTGCCTGATAGTTGTGATGCAGATTGGCTAATTGTACTTGGCGGCCCAATTGGGGTTAATGATGTGCATGATTTCCCCTACCTTACCGATGAAATTAATTTAATTAAAAAATATATCATTGCCAATAAAGCTGTTTTAGGAATCTGTCTTGGCTCACAATTACTCGCTACTGCACTAGGCGCACAGGTCGAAAAGAACCCGCAAATTGAATTAGGCTGGTCTAAACTTACACTGCGCAATTTAGATGCCAATGACTGCTTCCAACACCTATTTGAGGTTGAGGTCTTACATTGGCACGGAGACACCTTTAAACTGCCAGCAAATGCCATTCTCAAAGCCTCTACTCCAATTTGTAGCAATCAAGCATTCACACTTGGCAATAAAATCATGGGTTTACAATTTCACCCCGAAGTTACCACACATGGAATAGAGCGCTGGTTAATCGGTAATGCCTCAGAAATAAACCAACTTGAGCACACATCGATTAGCAGGCTCAGAGAAGAAAATAATCGATACGGTCACACCTTAGAAAGTGCCGCCAGTAAATTTCTGCAGCAGTGGATAAATAATTGGGAGACACAGATTGATGAATGAGCACGAGTTGATTCAACAAACCTTTACATTTGTTAAAAGCATTCATCAAAAAGATTTCTCGGGACATGATTTTGAGCATATCAAAAGAGTCTGGCAGAATGGACAATTAATTCTAGCTGATGAAAACCATGCTGAACGGTTTATTGTTGAAGTGGCGCTATTATTGCACGATGTTGATGATTATAAATTGGGCGATAATAGTCAACGCGGTTATACGTATCTCAAACAATGTAATCTTAACAAAACTGTGATTCAACGAATATTAACCATTATTGATAGTATTGGGTTTAGTAAGACTGGTTATAATCCGCAATTTAGTGATATAGAAACTAAAATAGTCTATGATGCAGATAAACTGGATGCAATTGGTGCTTTTGGAATTGCCCGGACATTTGCCTATGGTGGCGCAAAAAGCCGTCCGCTTTTTATTCCAGATCACCTGCCGCCACAAGATTTAGATCTCGAGGCCTATGCAGCAAACGCCAAATCTGGTGACAACCATACCGTAATTCATTTTTTTGAAAAACTGCTTCGGCTACCAAATTTGATGCAGACTAAGCGTGGCAAAGCCCTTGCTCAGACACGCAAAGCTACCATGATTAGTTTTTTACGTGCTTTATTCGCTGAGCAAGAACTTCATGAATGGCAATTGCTCTTGGACAACGCAGCTAACAACTAGGGTAGCTGCGGTAAAAAACGTTCCAAACCAATTAAGGAAATGATTTTCAATAAGGCAGTGCTCCACACTACCTTATTTGCTTTCAGTGCTGCTAGGCATCGATTCTATATTTTTGCCAGCTACTGGAGCTGCACTTTGTGAGATTTTACATTTATACAATTTATTGTTTTTGTAAAAACATTCCATCTTTTGTCCCTGATCTGTAGTAAAACGGAATCTGGCTAAAATATTCACATCATCGTCAGCTGATATATCTACCACTGGAATATTCGGTTGCAAACTATCTGGACTAGTACTATCGTCATCACTAACATCATCCTGACTATATTTAACTTTATAGTTCTTACAATTACTCTGAACTATAGATTCTGTTGTACTACTGGTAATTTTTACACCGTTACATGAATAATTGGAAGTATCCAAATTTATGGTTGTATATGCATTGGCGCTAACGGCTCCCAAACCACAAAAAGTCATTAATAATATCTTTTTCATAGATAAAATCCTTTCTTAATATACGTATTCTGTCATAAATAATGTTGTCCATGCATTAGTTGCTGAGGCAACAGTTGTTGAATTATACGGTGTATACGGATCGTTCCACATATAACCATAGACACCGAAGAATTTCAAGCCTGGAATTTGTTTAACTTTATAGTTAAAGACTAAATCAAACTCCTGATCAGGATTGGAAGTTCCTAAAGAACTATTTGCCTGTTGACCAACAGTGTTTAATATCTGCGAATACGCAGGAGCAACAGACAAAGTATTTTCTAAGAAACTAAACGTTGTCGTAATATTGTACATCTGACCAGATGACGCTTTTTGCACCAAACCGGTCATCCACGAATTGGCATACATCGGATCAACGTTTTCATTGTAAGTATAAGGGGAAACAATAGCACCATGACCGAAAGCATCCGCAGGACCCCAAACGTTCTCGTAACCAAAAGAAACGTTAAACCAACGATGATTAAAAACTGCCTGAGCACCAGCAAAATTACTATTGATATTACCGAGATTAGCGCTAGTAATTGCATTCGATGTATTACCCCACTCGGTACCGCCTTGAGCAGCTATAGTAAAATAAGTATTAGTATCTTTATCTAGCGTTAATTTGATTGAATTATCGGCATAAACCAAGGTTGCATAATTGTCAAACTGGTAAGCCCACGCCCTTACATTATACATGTTATCCGGTGTAAAGTAACTTGTTCCAAAAGCGAGTGTACCATTAGATCCCTGATTAATTCCAGTACTAATTCCTTGTATTGAACCTGGATTATATAAGGTATTCCCCGTAAACCCACTATATCCCGGGTAATTAGCACCATTAAAAGCAATACCGGTAAATAACCAACCGCCACCAGGGTTAACATTTACTGATGCACCTTGATAAGTTACTGCTGATGATTGATCTGAGTAATAGTTCGCTGCCAACCATGGGCTATTATTAATACCAATAAACCCGACATCTGCCTGTACAATATGGCTATATTGATATTCGAGAAATCCCTCAGTTAATGCGTAATAAGGCTCAGAAGCCATAAAAACGTAGGGACGAAAGCCACTGGCGGTATTATTATTCTGAATAAACGGATTGCCTGCTACAAACGTTCCTCCTAAAGAAAACCCTTCTACCGAACCTGTCTGTCCAAAAATACCTCCGGAAACATTAAAGTTAACTGGTTTATTATTATTTTGTTGAACCGCTGAAAAACCATAAGCATTCCAGGTACCATCTGCAAATAATTTCTCAGCAAAATTCTGTGCTGCTTTCTGCTCAGGAGTTACAAGTTGAGTTCCGCCGCCACTTGGTAAACCGAGGTATGGATTTTGCAAATAAGATTGTTCTCGGATATAGTTATCATTAGCATTTATATCCTTATATATCGGTGGTGAAACTAAAGGAGAAGATTCGTTTGTGCTAATCGGTGCTGATTCGTTAGTACTATCAGCAAATGCGTGCCCTATTGAAAATGTAGATAAAATCATTAATATAATTTTTTTCATTTTAAAAACCTGCAAGAATTATTTAAAATATGGAATTAGTTATCAAACAACTACAAATAAGCCTAACCGCTCGGAGTCATTGTGGCTAAAGTAGATTGCGTAAAAATTCCACAGCAAAAAACATGATGGGTCTTAATAAAAATGCGCAAATAATTAATAAATGCGCATTTTTAAAGTTAGGATTACTGATTCAAACAGCTACCCGAAGCAGAACAGATATTATTGGTAATACCGTACTGAGCGTAACTGGCATCTTGCATCGGAATATCCTCATCAATTTCCCAGGTAAAGTAACCATTTAAACCTTGAGTATTGGCATAACTAACTTTGTTTGCTGCAGATTGCCCATTATCAAAAGTACCAAAATATGGGGTTCCACTGACAACATAGTAAAACCAAGGCATCATTGCTGCGCTCGAATAATTCCACGCAACAAAATTGCTGGAAGTTAATGCTTGTGGCAAATAATCACCTTTAGCCTGAGCGCAATAATTGCTGTTATATACGCAACGATAAGAAACTACACCACCACCTTGGGCTGCCCAAGTTTGACTTGATGCCAAAGTTTGGTAAATAGCAGTACCATTACTTGTTGCTGCATTCGCCAGATTCTCCACTCTTGTATATGTTGGAATACCCAAGTTAAGTTTATTTGTCATGTTTGGAGCCAAGGCAAAATATCCTTGATAACCATTACACTGATTGGAAGTAGTACCACAAGTCAACGTATCATTGATATCATAATACTGTTCATAATTAGAGCTTCCATAAGAATATTGACTTCGATATAATCCGGCCAAAGCATCACTAACTCCACTACTAGCATCACCAGCATCAAATTGACCATGATAATCATAAGCCATCACGTTCCCATAAGTCACACTTTCAAGAACTGTTTGATAATTACCACCTAAGTTAATATAACTCTGCAATGCATTAATTCCTACAGGAAGAGCAGCAGAAATATTAAATGCCGTTCCGTACAAAGGCGAACCAGAACTCTCAGTAGTAACTTGCTTAGCATAAGTTGACAACGCACCTAACAATGCTTGGTAATTTGCCACGGAAGTAGCATCCAAAACCAAAGTACCGTTTACACACCATGAGGCAGATATATTACATACCCCTTGTTCAAAGTCAATATCAACACCATTAAAACCATATAAAATAGCAGTATTGATCATATTTGCCGCGGTTTGCTGGATTAATGCAGGGGAATTAGCTTCAAAAATCTGTTGTAAATCTTGCGATGGATAACCAGCAGTACCGCTACCACTACCCCATCCGCCAAATGATATCGCCATATTCAGCCAAGGATGCGCTGCACGCAGATAAGAAAACTCTTGCAAATAAGTCGGGTCAGCCCAGTTATCCGCAAGACCAACACTTCCATTAGTCCCATTTAAGTAACCAACATCGTAAGTCAGGCTATTTATATAAGGAACAGGAAAACTATTTAATCCGGCACTCTCGACAGGGAACATTCGTCCGCTAGGTGTACTATAATTGGTCCAATCAGCAAAATAAGCACCTAATAATTTTTTTGGATTGGGATTTTGCAGATTGTTATAGACTGAACTCGCACTTGAGGTATAAACATCTCCAGTAGTTGTGTTATAGCCATAGACATTATGTGCTACGTCGTTATACAGTGGCAGTCCTCCGCTGGTAGATCCACCTGCAGTTTGTGAGTTACCATTTGGCATACCCTCTACCGTAATGTTACCGCCATTTGCCGCAAGAGTTTGCGGGCTACTCAATGTTAAATCATACATCACATTGCATACACCGTTGTTTACACCATAACATGCCCCAACACTCTGAGAGACACTACTTAAATTAACACCCCAAATACTTGAAGTACTAATCGGAGGTGCATCCTGTAATGCAGCATCTGCGCGCAAAGTAAATTGCAAACCAGTCAAACTGATAGCTGCTGCAGAATTATTAGTTACAATCAAACTATAAGAGCTTCCAATTCCTGTAGGTGGTGTATTCGGATAACTGATTTGATAACTTAAAACGGATAATGACTCAACGTATGGTTCAGCAAACTGGCACGAAGAAGCGCTACATGCAATTGGATTTGTTGTAGCTTGAAGTTTTACGCTTTGATTGGTATCATGCCCCCAATCTGCAAGCTTCTCGCCAACATTACCATGGTTAAAGCATTTTGAGATTGTGCTGTTACCATTCTTAAATCGATATGAAACATTGATCGAGTTCGTGGCTAATTCTTCTTCCAAGCCACCACTAAATTTACTTACCAACATAAAGTTAGCTTTATCCGTTGTCAGGTAATACCCCTGTTTCAAAGCCGTATTACCAGTCATTTTTACTGTATTTAATCCATTAGCACAATTTTTATCCCCGTAAAAATTCACTTGGATATCTTGTAAATCAACTGGCGAACTAACTGGAATTAACAATTGATTTTTATTAGCCGCCAAAGCATCAGCCTTATTTGGGTAATACTGCAATGAAGCGACGTACTGCGAAAGCTCCGAGCTATTTGATGCTCCTCCGCTACTGTTCCCGCTACTTCCATTACTGCAAGAAACCAACACAAAGGAAGCGCTTGTCAGACAAATTATTGAATTGAGTGCCCTTAATTTCATATCTTATCTCCGAATATTATTGTTGTATTTTCTAAACATAAAACGAGGGAATTTTAGCATAAAATATCAAATTATAAAAGTATAAACTCTATTATCGGATAAAAACATGCTCATAGACAGCTCAAGCACATAATTTACGTGTTGTATTATACAACACGTACCCATTAAGCAATCATCCAAAGTAACTCACTGATTTCATCTACTAATAGCAACATACTCGTACTAAGATATCTGCATGGAAGAATTGCTTATTTATTAATATAAGGGATAATTTTTTTATGATGAAAAGTTAGAATAATTAAAATATGTTAGAATCTAGATTACCTTAAATTTCACTAAGAGAGCATATGAAACGAATTCTTTACCCATTATTAGCTATCGGCATGCTAAGTGCGTGCAACAGTGGTAACGTTGTACAAAATGATAATAGCGTTATTCCACCAACAATAACCGCAATAAATACTGGTCCACTTAATGGCAATTTTAATCAAAGTTTATTTTCAACATATATCAGCTTTACTGCCAATCAAACAATCAGCAACTGGCAATTTGGTTTTTATGTAGCACGAACATTTTATACATATACTGACCCTAATCCTCTAGAATCACAAAATGATGCAAATACTCAGATGGTCATGCAAATATGTGAAATGCCTGCAGCGAGTCCATGTGCGCCACTACAATACCTGAAATCTTCTTCAGTAACACAAGATGACCTTAGTGCTGGGTATACTAATTTATTAGCAACCACAGCACCATTTACATTGCTTGCAGGTAAAAGCTATCAAGTAAAAATTGTTAATAGTAATCAATGGTCAATTAACAACTTATCTTCAGCACCGCAGAACTTATTCTTTATCGTGAACGGACAGGTCTTAAATACACCAACTGAAAGCTCTATTTATAACTTAAATATTAATGAGCAGGCTAATCAAACGGCGATAGCCTCTTTTAACCAGAACAACTGGAATATCAACACTAATCTAAACGCGGAAAGTAGTATTATTGTACCATCACCAGTAAATTACACACTTGGTACAGGCACTTATATCATTCCGGCTAATGTATCCATCCATAATGCATTTAGTGCAGATAATACGGTTGCAAATTTCTTTCAGGAATATCTGGCACAAGATCTGAAAGTAACAGCTTCAATAGATAATTCAAACACAGCTGATACTGGTATCTTGATTCAACAAATCAGTGATCCAAGTATAATCAATAACAATCCCGAAGGATATCAGATTATTATCAGCGGTAACAAGATTATAATCAATGTAATAAACAATGCTGGCGCTTTTTATGCGTTGCAAACATTACGTCAGCTATGGAATGTTAACGTTGGTACTATCAACCAAGCAACTATTACTGATTACCCACGCTTTACATATCGTGGAATATTACTGGATAGCTCCCGTCATTTCTTTAGTCTTACAGAAGTAGAAAGCCTGATCGACATCGCAGCTACACATAAACTAAATACCTTGCACTGGCATCTATCTGATGATGAGGGAACTCGAATTAATTTACAACTTAATAACATGGCAGCAGATCTTCGTGGTTATGGCTACAGTATGACCGGAATGTTATTCATTCAGGCAAATCTTGATCCAACTAATTACCTTAATCAAGTGTATGCCAGTGTAAATACAAGTTATAGCGGGATGTACTCAAATAGTGATCTGCAAAATATCATAAACTATGCAAATGAACGTAACGTTACTATAATTCCTGAGATTGATAGCCCTGGTCATGCAAGAGCTTTAATAAAAGCTTTACCAGATGCACTGATTGATCCAAATGATCATTCGCAGTACTTTACTAGTGAAGGTTATACAGATGATGCATTACCAGTATGTACTTATGGCACCGATATTACAGTTGGTCCTAAATTTACGCAAGTTTATAACCAGCTTTACGCTACACTCAATAGTTTATTTAAAAATCAAAAACCTCTAAATTCTGCTAATTTTATAGCGAATGAAATTAGTGTCGGCGGCGATGAAGTTGCCAGTCAAACTTGGTACACACCTCAAGATGTAAGCTGTCTGGAAAATACTGAGTTTGCTGGACTTAGCGCGTTGGAAAAAGAACATTTATTCTTCAAAAAATTTGCGGCTCAAAATCCTAACCTCAAAGTATCTGGCTGGCAACAATTTGTCCAAAGTGCTGAGTCAACACTGGGGCAGCAAATCGTAGCAGCAAATCAGGTTGGACACGTCTGGATATGGAATGAGTCTACAGGCGGTGTATCGCAAGCAGTTACATTGGCACAAGCTGGTTATCCGGTTGTACTAGACTACTCTAACGATACCTATTTTGATCTTGCCTACACACAATCAATTTATGAACCAGGTTTCTATTGGGCAGGCTATAATAACACTTATACAGCATTACAAAGTGCAGTTGATGCAACCACTACCGTTAATGCAGTAGAGCCACAGCACCAAGGAAATATCAAAGGACTAGAAGGGACACTTTGGTCAGAAAATCTAGCAACCTATCAGCACCTGATTTATATGGCAACACCTAAAATGGCAGGACTGGCAGAGGCAGCATGGTCTCCGGTATCAATCACCAACGGAACAGGCAGCACCGCATCATATCCTAACTGGCAGAGTCTGGCTCACCGTTTAGGCTGCGGAGCTATGGCAGCACCCGGTCAATATCAAGGATTTTTAGCTTACTTATCTAAAATCTATGGAATCCACTATCGTGGTTATCCAAATGGAATTAACTTAGAAGCACCTCAAGCATGTAACTAATGCTTCCTAAATTGCTATAGCCATGATGTATTTGACGTGGCTATAGCTTATTCAAATATAATCACAGCTCCTTCATCCACTAGAATTTTTCGTCAGATACTTTACATAAACACATGTTACTAAAAACAACATTTTGCAAACATATTTAGATACAAGACATATCTCATACGAAACACCATAGTACACTTTATTTAAATAAAAACAGATACTAATCAAAAACATCAAAACAATAGCACTTCCCACCATAATGCTATAATCATGTAGATAAATGGTAGAATAATGGTCGTTTTATAGTCAATGGAGAATATATTTTATGAATAACAAAAAAACTCTTTGGAGCTTACTTGTTTCAACATGCGTGCTAGCAACAGGTTGTAGCTCAGGAGGCTCTTCCAACAATAGTAGCGGTACAAATACACAAACCGTTTATGTTCCTGAAACAAGCCAAGTAAGAACCCCGGTTTCAGCTAAGACCGTATTTACAAAAAATACCACCACAAATGGATTACAAAAAGCATCACTAGCATCAACAGGGAGTAATTCTTGTATTCAGTTGACCACTCAAAACAATGGACAAAATTATATTGAGAGCTACACTAGTAGTCAATGGTGGTCTTCAGCATCTGTAACAGTTGGAATCACAAATACTTGCAGCACCCCGCAGTCATTCAATCCACAAATTGTCTTTAACAATACACAAATCAATGGTTCAAACATTCCTACTACTGTGAGTCCTAGTGCATCAGTAAGTGGAGCTCCATGGTCTCCAGTAACGTATAGCGGAGGCGGTACCGCTAATCCATCATTAACAGTTACATCACCTACCTGCACTGGTGGTAGTGGCTGCTCATGGGCACAATTGGCTCCAGGAGCTGAACTAACAATCCAAACTACATTTAGTTTATCTTCTGCTATCAATAGTTTCACGATTGGAAGTGTTGAAATCGCGGGATCGACACCGCCGCCACCTCCAACAACAGGCACTTTAGCTTTAAATCTAGGCGCTTCTGGATTAAATAGTGTCTGCTCTGGTGCAACAAACTGTAACTTTCAGGTTAATGTAATTTCACAATCTAACCAAGTTGTAGCAACTGAGTATTTGAATGCAAATACTTCAAGCACTGCTAGCTATAATATTACTAATCTGGCACCGGGTAACTATTCTGTAAATGTTGTTGCTAGTTCAATCCCAAGTGTTACTAGCGGAACTATTACTTCTAATGTTTCTCCTGCAACAACCAATATTACAGCAGGAACAACATCAACAAGTAATGTCTCTTTTGGTTTCACCTCAAACCCGATTAATCAAGTTACTCTGGATCTAAATACAGCTAACATTCCTGCTCAATTTACGAATAATACTGTCTATGCCCAGATATTAAATTCAGCTGGTGCAACGGTGGTAAGTGGTATTCAATTCACTAAATCAGCGTTAGCACAAACTGTAAGTAGTGCAGCTTTGGTTAGCGGTCAAACATATACCTTACAAATTCAAGGCTTGGCTGATCCTAAATCAGGAGTTTACTATTCACCGATTGTTGAAAGTTTTGTTGTAACTGGTTCTTTAACTACAGTAAACTCAAACGCTTACCAAGCGGTTCCCAACAATAAGCTGTATACTGTAAATCTGGCGGTGCAAAATTCACAAGCAGGTCAGACAATTGCTTATGGATCTGATACAAACTACTACTCTTACGCAGTAGATAGTGCTAGCTCAGGCTCATATACTTTCTTAAGTAATGACACCATCACCTTAACTCCAAGTGCAGTTGCCGGATATACTTCAACGCTTAGTCCAACCAATACCGTGACTTCAGCCAATGCCGGACAAACTGTAACATTGGTAAATACTCAAGCAACTTCAACATTACAATACTGTGTTGATAGCTTATGTCAGGCTCAATTAACAACTCTGGGCGTTGCTGCAAATGTAGGTGAGACCAATACCCAAACAATTTTTGTGCAAAACTTGGGTTCGGTTGCTGCCACCTTACCAACGACAGTATCATATACTGCTGCGGCTAGTGGATTAAGCGTAACACCAGGTAGCTGTGGTTCTTCTTTAGCGCCAAATGCGATTTGCTCATTAAATGTTACTTATACACCAACTACTGCAACAGCAAAAAGCAGCACAACCATGATATATGATAGTGCTCCATTATTGATTAATTATGGAACAACTAATAATACATCAAAAGTGTTAGGTGAATATTGGTGTGGTTTTGGAGGAAGTTATTGTGGTCAATCAACAGGTAACGATGTAAATGCAGCTGCTACACATGTAATTATGGCATTTGCCAATACCAATGAAAATGGTTCTATTGCTGTTGATTCATCTGATTTCCCAACTGCATTGGTACAAAGCTGGCAAACTGCTGGAAAAGTTGTAACTCTTTCTGTTGGTGGTGCTAATGTGAGTTGGACAACTGTGTTCTCCAATACTAATACTTTTGCACTGTCTGTGCAACAAGCAGTTACACAGTATGGTTTAAATGGAGTTGATTTGGACATTGAAAATGGTACGGCAACTCCACAACAAGTTGCCGATGCAATCAATCTTTTAAGACAATATTTAGGTGAATCAGCAGTTATTACTATTGCACCACAAAATGTCGGGGTTGCACAAAATGTGCCATCTGTTCCTTCTGCCACAGCAAGTAACGGTGTAGGTGCATGGAATTTCTTTGTTCCAGTATTACAAAACTCATTGAACTCACTCTCATTAGTTTATCAGCAAGATTATAATAATGGCTGTGGATCAATGAGTAGCGTTTCATCACAATACTTTGAGTGTAGCTATGTTTCATGGGCTAATCTAGCTAATGGATCTGCGGTTACGGGTGGTAATCAAATAGCTGGATTCGTCGGTGTTCCTGTTAGTAAATTGATCGTAGGAACAATAGCGTCCAGCTCAGCTGGAGGAGCTTCTTATTATGGTGAAATGACTCCAATTCAAAGCTTCTATACAGCAATGCCTACAAGCTATGGTATTACACCACGCGGCTTTATGTTCTGGGATTCTTATTGGGATTCGTTAAATAACTATACTATCTCAAACGGCATCTCAACCATGCTAGGTCTATAGACCTTGTAAACTAAAAATGGCACCGATATTATCGGTGCCATTTGCTTCTAACTACAGCAGTTTTAGCTGCAAATATAAAATCACTGCGCACAAAAAAGATTGCGATCTACTGTGCTTTTACCACTTCTAAGATTAAAACTCGGATTGATAAGCATACAAACCGGGTGCTCCGCCAGTCATCATAAAAAGTATATTTCTTTGTCCGGCAAACTTACCTTGCTTAATATCCGCCACAAGCCCGGCAAATGCTTTACCACTATATACTGGATCAAGAAATAATCCTTCTTCATGAGCCATCAATCTAACAACTTCGCGCATACTATCCGTTGGAATACCATAACCAGCGCCGAGATATGAATCATCCAAATGAATTTTGCTTTCGTCGACCAATTTTTCGCTTTGTAGCAAATCAAATATCTCTTGTGTAATCTGACTAGTAACTGGTAACGTATCTGCAATAGGTTTCAACACATTATAACCGATAACTTTAGCTGTGCTTCCAATAAGCTCACAGCCAGCCAATAAACCAGCGTGCGTACCACTACTACCATTGGCTAGGACGATACTATCAAAATTTACTCCCATTTGTTGCTCTTGCTTCGCAATTTCAAATGCACAGCTAACATAACCTAGGCTTCCTAAGGCACAAGAACCACCAAAAGGAACAATATATACTCTTTTACCCAGCGATTCAAGCTCAGCTTTCCGCGCTAAAGCCAGTACCATCAAATCAGCTGCTGCATCGGTTTCATGAATAGTTACGCCCATTATCCGATCAAGCAATAAATTACCATTGTGGAGATAATCAGAATCATCGCGAGGCACTTTACGCCCAAGGATGATTTCACAGTTAAATCCAGCATGAAGTGCTGCCGCAGCCGATAAGCGTGCATGATTGGACTGCATTGCACCCATCGCAATAATTGTGTCACAGCCAGCTTGAAGTGCTGCACCCAAGTAGAACTCCAGCTTACGTAATTTACTCCCGCCGCCACCCAAAAAATTAGTATCATCACGTTTTACATAAATATCCGGTCCGCCTAGTTGAGTCGAAATACGTTTTAATTTTGTAATTAACGTTGAATGAGGTATTAATTTATAGCTTGGAAAATCATTGATTGTTAACATTTACATCATCCTCTTTTAGTTTAGATTTATTATTGCCTAGGAATATTGCGCGTAATGAATTTACACCTATTGATTGCATGATTGCAGATAGCACCACATACGGTACAACCATTAACCAGTATAGTATATCTAACGAGAAAAATATCTGAATAGATCCTGGTTTTAGCCCAGTAATTGAATCTAAAATATTCTTGCCATGAATTTTTGCCATAATGGATTCTTCAATAGCAATAAGTATCGTTACAAGCATTACATATAGCAAAGAGCGCCCAATAATGTGTAGCATGATTGATTTACCATCATTTAACTTGATGGGATATACTGCCTGACTAACTAATAAAAATTTGGCGCAAATTACTGCTTTCACGAATCCAAGCTCAAAATCAGTATATGGTACTTGAGCATGTTTTAGTACAGCAAAACGAAAATAACTGATTGCAATAAAAAAAACAGTAAAATAAAATGATAAAACCCACATTTTCAATATCTCGTATTTTAATTTGTGTATAATTGAACTAATCTTCATTTTTGCTTTCATTAAAGTGAGTTTGTTAATTGTTCGACATTATGTTGATAAATCTACTCCAACAAATATTCACACATTATATTAAATGGATATTTGAGGGTCACAAGAATGCGTAATTAACGTCCAACAATGTGATTATATCAAATTTTATTTGCGAAGATTATTTATATAACCATCGGCTAATCAACTGAAGATAAAAAAACTATAGAGCCTTCGATATGTTACTTTTACGAATATCATTAATAATTAATTATGCATATTATGCTACAAATTTTTAAGCGGTCTATGTGGCAGTGAACATTTATGATTTATTAAAAATATCACTTAAAAAATTTAATTTTTACACATTGTGGAAGGAGTAAAGGACAAATGCGGGGGGTAATAAAGTTGCAGGGCACTGAATAAAAAAAGTAGCCCGAACAGGCTACTTTTAACTATAATTTACATGCCAATACCATGACTGATTAATACATGCTGACCTGTCAGAGCGTTGGTTTCAAAACCAGCCAAGAATAATGCAACATTAGCAACATCATCCAAAGTAGTAAATTCACCATCAACAGTATCACCAAGCATTACATTTTTAATAACTTGCTCTTCGGTAATTCCCAAAGTTTTAGCTTGTTCTGGAATTTGTTTTTCAACCAATGGAGTTCTTACAAAACCAGGGCACAATAGATTAGCAGAGATATTATGTGGCGCACCTTCTTCAGCAATTGAACGCACAAAACCTAATTGTGCATGTTTAGCCGCAACGTAAGCTGCTTTATTTTTAGAAGCTTCAACGGAATGGATTGACCCAGTTACCAATACACGACCGCCAGTTTTTTGTGCAATCATTTGTTGCATACTAGCTTTAGCTACCAAGAAAGTACCATGCAAATGAATATCGATCAAACGCTTCCATGCATTAGTTTCAAAATCAACAATCGGAGCAATCGTTTGAATCCCTGCATTAGAGATCACAACGTCTAATTTATTAAATTTAGCTACTGTTGCTTTAACTCCAGCATTAACTTGCTCTTCATTGGTTACATCCATCGCAACAGCCAAAGTTTCAACTTTATATTGTGCTTTAATTGCATCTGCAACAGATTGAGCTGCATCCAGATTTAAATCTGCAATAACAATTGCTGAACCATATTCAGCAAATTTCTCTGCCATATGCTTACCAATACCAGATGCTGCACCTGTAATTAACGTAACTTTTCCTTTTACATTACCTAACATATTAAGATCCTCTCTAAAATTAATAAAATTACTGGTAAAAGTTTAACACAAATGCATGATTTACGGCAGATATTTTTATCAAATTAACCCATGAAATAGCTCTTGTTGCGCTTGAGAAAATTCTTCTTCTACTCTAAAGCTAACTCCCAAACCCAAAAGACGAATCGGCTTCTGCAAATATAGCTGACTATTCTTAACCAAGAGCTCTAAAAATATCGCCAATGAAAGTTCAGAAACACTTACTTCAGAAGAACTTTGTGTAAAATCGGCAAATTTTATTTTGATAAACGCAGAGCGAATTAAGCGACTAATCTGCGCATCTGCTAAACGCACGGTAAAAGAATCGTATAATTTACTCAACTCAATTTTAGCAAGTTCAATATTTGTTATATTTTCGACAAAAGTACTCTCAACACTCAGCGACTTACGTGGACGATTAGGTGTCACCTCACGATTATCTATGCCACGTGCCTGATAATATAGAGCCTGCCCGAGTTTACCAAAGCGTTTACTTAATTCCAATAAAGAGAACTGCTGCAAATCCGCACAAGTCTTAACCTGCAATTGACTTAATTTGTCTGCCGTTACTTTACCCACGCCAAAAAGTTTATTAACTGGCAAAGCCGCAACAAATTGCTCAATTTGCTCAGGGCGAACGACACACAAACCATTAGGCTTGTTCCAAGCGCTGGCAACCTTGGCTAAAAACTTATTCACTGAAACACCTGCAGAGGCTGTTAACTGATGTTCATTCCAAATTCTTTGACAAATCTCTTCAGCAATTAGAGACGCGCTACCGTTGTGATATGGTGAGTTACTCACATCTAAAAAAGCCTCATCCAGCGATAATGGTTCAACTAACTCAGTATACTCACGAAATATTGCCTGAATTTGCCGCGAAACTAACTTATATTTAGCCATATTTACTGGTAAAACTACTAAACCAGGACACAGACGTAGTGCTGTAGCTGTTGCCATTGCCGAACGTACACCATATTTACGTGCCTGATAATTACAGGTACAAAGCACCCCACGACGCTGCTCGCTTCCTCCAACCCCAACCGCACGATTAGCTAACTCTGGGTTATCGCGGATTTCTACAGCAGCATAAAAACAATCCATGTCAATATGGATTATTTTGCGCTTTTGCTGAAGAATTGTATTTGCATTCATAAGCATAATTTTAACATGTTAAAATTATGCTTAATGCTCATAAACTGAGCTTATTGTCAATAAAAGGAATAATGTATGCAAACAATTTCAACTATTTTCTGGGATTTAGATGGGACGCTTATTGACAGTGAGCATTTGCACGAGCAATCAGGAGAATACGCAACAAAAATTCTTGAACAAGAACTTCAGCTCAAAGCTGCGCCACTTAACGGAGATCTAACGGGGATGGAAAATCGTGCCATCTTTGATTTGTTATTTGGTAACGCAAGACTCACTAATAGTCAGGAAATATTCGAACATTGGCAACAGCTTGCAATTGATTTTTTTCTAGATCGTGTTGATAGTTCACAGCAAATCAAACAGTCGATCGAATTAGTTAAACACTTTTCTGCTCAAGGGATCGTGCAATCCGTAGTGTCTAACTCAACCAAGGAAGTCATTGCTCACAGCCTAACACAATTAGGAATTGTAGATCATTACAGTCAAATTTTTAGCCGAGATCAAGTAGAGCGAGGCAAACCTCATCCTGAGATCTATCTTAGTGCACTAGCCTATCATGGACAAGCGCCAGAAAATTGTCTGGTGTTTGAAGATAGCGCTACTGGAATCAATGCCGCCAAATCCGCAGGTCTTAAAGTAGTAGGAATCGGTAACGCAGCTATCGCACACAACCCTAATCACACTCTTGATTTAAACCAAAACAATTGGCTGGAAATACTTAGCCTGCACTATTCGTTTTAAATAGCGAGCTATTTATGCCTAAATCAGAACTTTTTAATAAAATTCTTCCTCAGGAACGCATTATCCATGATGAGTTATTGCGTTATGCTTACGCTACTGATGCAAGCCTATATCGCATGCTTCCGTGGCTAGTATTATTGGTTGAAACCGAAGCAGAAGTTATCCAAATTATTCAGATTGCCAACCAAAATAAAATTCAGCTAACTTTCCGCGCCGCAGGAACTAGTCTCTCTGGACAAGCCGTTACTGATCAGGTTTTAGTTGTACTCTCTGCCTCAAGTTGGCAAAAATATCAGATTAGCCCCGATGGAAGTAGTATAAAACTGCAACCCGGGATTATCGGTGCACAAGCCAATCGCTGGTTAGCAAGGTATAAGCGCCAGATCGGGCCTGATCCAGGTTCAATCGAAGCGGCTAAAATTGGCGGAATCATTGCTAATAACTCTAGTGGAATGTGTTGTGGTACGACTAAAAACAGTTATGCAACGCTGGAAAATTTACGAGCAGTCTTTAGTGACGGTAGCTTATTTGATAGCTCTAATCCAAATGAAATTACTCAATTCAAGCAAACTCACGCTGAATTAATTACCCAAATTAGTCAAATCCGCGATCAAATCCGTACTGATATTCAACTTAGCCAGTTTATCCGTAAAAAATTTGCAATTAAAAACACTAGTGGCTATAGCTTGAATGCATTTATTGATTATGATGATCCGATTCAAATTATTGAACGTTTATTGATTGGTTCAGAAGGAACATTGGCATTTATCAGCGAAGTAACGCTGCAAACTATCCCGATTGAAGAACATCGTGCATTAAATCTAATTTATGGTAAATTGACTGATTTAATCAATCTGACCGTGCAAATATCTGGCTACGATATTTCTTCAATCGAGCTATTGGATTCGCTGTCCTTACAATCTGTCGCCCATATCCAAGAGCTACAACCATACCTGATTCAGGTTGATAATGACAGTGGCGCGATTATGCTTGAATTAACCGCGGCAAGTGAAGAGTTATTAGGTACCAAACTAGCTCAAGTTAACACAATTATTAATCAAACGCCAATTATTCAACAAAGCGGTTTTGTACAAGATACAAAAACTGCCGGGATTTTATGGAAAGCACGCAAAGGAGTATTACCGACTATTGCTGGACAGCGTCCACTTGGCTCAACGGTAATTATTGAAGACGTTGCGGTACAAATTGAACATTTACCAGCATTAATTAGTGATTTACGTTTGATGTTTGAAGAGTTTTCTTATCAAAATGCCGCAATTTTTGGACATGTATTGGCAGGAAATATTCATTTTGTAATTACTCCCAACTTCACCAATCCTGAAGAATTACAACGCTATGATAAATTTATGCATGCATTCACTGATCTGGTTGCCAATAAATACCAAGGTTCTCTTAAAGCTGAGCATGGCAGTGGGCGAAATATTGCACCATTTGCTTTAGTTGAATGGGGGCAACAATGTTGGGATATTATGTGGCGAATCAAAGAGCTGTTTGATCCACAAAATATTTTAAATCCAGATGTAAAACTTACTCGTGACAATACTTTGCATATGCACTCACTTAAAGAGTCACCAGCGGTTGACCCACTAATTGATAAATGTATGGAATGCGGCTTCTGTGAACCAGTTTGCCCATCTCGTAAACTCAGTCTAACTCCGCGTCAGCGCAATGCCGTGTCACGAAGAATGGCACAATTACCAGCTGAGAAACGTGCTAGTTGGCAGAAAACCTACCAGTATTATGCAATTGATAGTTGCGCAACCACTGGAATGTGTCAAGTTTCTTGCCCAGTTGACATAAACACTGGAGCATATATACAGGGCTTAAAGTTAGTTTCTAATACAATTCATGACCATAGTAAATTGATTAATAGTAATCGCAGCAAAGTTAAAGCAGGTAATTTGGCAGCAAGTATTATTGGTAAAGCTAATTTACACCAATTAACAGCTAAAATTCACCAACATTTTCCACAAATTCCAGTCTATCTGGAAACTATGCCGCAAACGCAGCACGCTAAATTTGAAAGAAGTTCGGAAACTACAGATAAAATTGTAACTTTAATTCCAGCTTGCCCTAATCGAGTTTTTGCAGCTAGTCAAAATTCAAATAGCTACCCCAGTCAGGAAATATTAGAAAAATTAGGTTTCACTGTCGAATATTTGGCTCAAACCAAAGATATTTGTTGCGGACAAATATATCATTCACAATGTAACTCAACTATGGAGCAGCAAACTACCAATGGTTTGAAACAACTTATAGACCCAAATAAAATTTATATTATGGATAATAGTTCCTGCAGCGGTTTTGCACAGGATAGTGGAATCAAAATTTGGGAAATTAGCAGCTTCATTGCCGATAAATTAGTAGAAGTAGAACTAAATAAGAAATATCGTAAAATTGCCGTGCATATTGATTGTAGTTCGGCCAAACATGGTTTAGTAAGTGAAGCGGTTTTGAATGTACTAAAAAGATGTGCTGATGAGTTGGTTTTCCCTGAAGGGATAAAATGTTGTGGATTTGCTGGTGATAAGGGATTTACTATTCCCGAACTAAACCAAAGTAGCTTATCTAATTTAGCCACTCAGATTAATGACTGTGAAATTGGAGTAACATTTAATCGTAATTGTCAGATTGGGCTTAGCTACCACGGGCAAGTTGAGTATATCTCATTTATTGAACTAGTTTTGAACTGCAGCAAATAGTATGTGGACTCTAAGCATTTGATTCTTGAACGCAAAGTATTAATAAAAAAGGTGATAAGTATCGGTAAGGTAATGCAATCAATAATTCTTGAGTATGCAAACTTAAACAATGGATTATGATTATTCTGCTATAATAATGAAAAAAGGACAATCATACGATCGTCCTTTTTGAAATTATTCGGAGAATAATTCTTAGAATAAGTAACCAACTTTAGCAGTAAGAGTATTAGTACCGTTACTTCCTTCTTGTCCTGGTACAGCAGATGTTCCAGTGTTGAATGAATTAGAGTAAGTATAAGCTAAAGCAAGCATAACAGTTTTGCTAATGTCATATTGTACTTCTGGAGACAAGCTGTAACCAAAATCTTGACCATTGTTAACATAAGAACCACTAGCAGTGCTAGCACCTTGTTGTGTACCAACTAAATTAGCATCTAAAGACACTTTTAAAGCGCTCAAGAAACGATATTCTGGACGAATACCTAAGCTATATGTATAAACTGTACCATCAACAGCACCACCAGCTTGTTGGAAACCAAAACCTACGTGAGGAATAACTTGTAAACCATTAGCATCATCACCAAAGAATTGGAATGCATAACCAGCTTTAATATCCATGTTAGCTAGAGTAGAAGATTGTGTGTAAGTACCATTAGTACCACTAGTTCCAAAAACAGCAGAAGCATTCGCCCATACGTTGTTTTTAGATTGGAAAGTACCACCCACACCCCATTGGTCAACGTTCTGTAAAGTACCACCATTTGGAGACATGAAATTGTATTCAGCATACAAGTTGTTATTGAAATCTTGGAATGTATCTGCCATAGCAACAACAGATGAACCCGCTAAAATAATCGCTAGTAATTTTTTCATAATTTATTTCCTATCATATATGTTCTAATAATTTAATTTATTTAAAAGGTCAAAGTCCAGTTCAACCTTTATTGCTCTCATGACGTTATTATAGCCTAGTAATTTAGGCAGCTATTATAAAAAAACGTGATTTTAAGTGTTTTTAGCTAAATAACAGGTTAAAACCCTGATTTTTTGTTGCTATTTTACAACAAACAGCTAATTTCATAAGTATCAAAATATAGATTGTTAATAGTCCTATTTCTAGGAAGTACCATCAACACTAAAATAGCATCCTAAATTATTTTTAATCACAATTAGATAGCTTAGTATATTTAACTGCGCCATCCTGACTCATACAAATATTCTCGCCATGGGGCTGATTAGCAGCTACCGCTGAAACTGCAATTAGACTGTATCTACTATAATCCTGAGAAAGAATATCAGAGTGTTCGGCAAAAGAAATTTCATAAACTATGCTCGAATCACTATTTTTCAAACTAGTTTTGGGTAATACAGGCCAATTTCCATCATCATTAACATAACGGCCATGTTGCTTATAAAATGAATCCATATAGGCAACATCCTCTTTCATAAAACTTATCGCCTGCCTCTGATTCACCAAATTCACTATTTTTTGATAACCAAATTGCCAACCATAGTAAATGCCACCTACCAATGCTACTATAATTAACAATCCCAAAAGGCCTAATCCTTTATTTCTCATGATGTCTTTCCCATTATTTAAAAATGAATATATCTAGCTATACTTAAACTGATTCGAAATACTAGTAGGCGATTTACGACGAAGCTTGCTAATTGTAAGTAAGGAGTAAATCAACGATCTAGGATGATGAATCTTACTGAGTATACAATACTCAAATACGGAATAAGTATAACACACAAACCAAGCAATAAAATATGAGATAATTACCAGCTAACTAACACATATAAAGAGCTATTAAATGACAAACTTTATTCCTTTTAATCAAATTGACATAAATTACCTTACCAATAATCTTAACCAGCAATTAACCACGACCCAAACGTTAATTACACAGCTTGAACAACAGAAAAATAGCAGCTGGCAGCAGATAATTGCTCCGCTACAAGCGCAACTTTATACGCTCAATCAGGCATGGGGACTGGTTGGTCATCTGCAAAGCGTAAAAGATAGCCCAGAACTACGCACTCTGCATGAGGAATTCTTACCTAAATTAACTGAACTTTATGTGAATCTAGGGCAAAACCAAATTTTGTATACTCATGTACAAAAAATTAAGAATAGTGATTATGCCCAATTAAACATAGAACAACAAAAAGTAATTGATAACGAGTTACGTGATTTTAAATTAAGTGGAATAACCCTACCACCCGAGCAGCAACAGCAATTTAAGACAATTCAAAATCAACTCTCAGAGCTAGCCACACAGTTTGAGCATAATGTATTGGATGCTACCGATAGTTACAGCCGCATTGCAAGCATTGATGAATTAGCCGGAGTCCCTGAAGACAGCTTGGCACTATATCGAGCAATGGCAGAACAAGAACAGCAGGAAGGTTATAAAATAACTCTACATATGCCAAGTTATTTACCAATCATGCAGTATTGCAGCAATCGCCAATTACGTGAAGAATTATATAAAGCATATGTGACTCGCGCCAGTGAACTCAGTAACGATGCCAAATTTGATAATGGTGGATTAATCGGTAAAATTTTGGCATTGCGCCTTGAAAAAGCTCAATTACTTGGTTTTAATAATTATGCAGAGCTGTCATTATTCAATAAAATGGCTGATACGCCAACACAAGTATTGGATTTCTTACATCAATTAGCCATTAAATCTCGCCCGTATGCCGAACAAGATCTTGCCGAATTAAAAGCCTATGCTTTACAGATTGATGACATAGCAGAACTTTCAGCTTGGGATATTCCTTATTACAGCGAAAAGTTACAACAACATAAATACAGCTATTCAAGCAATGAATTAAAACAATATTTCCCATTGCCTAAAGTGCTTGACGGACTTTTTAACTTAATTCAACAACTTTATTCGCTTGAACTGGTACTGAATAAGGAAATGCCAGCATGGCATCCTGATGTCAGCACTTATGACATAATTCAGAGTGGACAAGTTAGTGGACATATTTATTTTGATCTTTATGCGCGGGATGGTAAGCAGCCCGGTGCATGGATGAATTCGGCGCAAGATCGCAATATGGAGGGAGAGAATAAGCATTTACCAATTGCGTATGTTATCTGTAACTTTACTAAACCAGTTAGTGATAAGCCTAGCTTACTTACTTTTGATGATGTCCAAACTCTATTCCATGAGATGGGACATGCACTTCATCATTTACTGACGGTCGTAGATAAC
Source organism: uncultured Neisseria sp. (assembly GCA_964367915.1). Taxonomy (GTDB): domain Bacteria; phylum Pseudomonadota; class Gammaproteobacteria; order Burkholderiales; family UBA11063; genus Aquella. The sequence goes on along the minus strand of CAYIZV010000021.1, from coordinate 3,477 downwards.
TCAAGTATTTCTGGGATTAACGGTGTAGAATGGGATGCGGTTGAATTACCATCGCAATTTATGGAATATTTTGCTTGGGATTATGCAATCCTAAAAACGATCACTGCGCATATTGATAGCGGTGAGGTCTTACCACAAGAATTATTTGATAAAGTCTTAGCAGCACGCCACTATCAATCTGGACTACAAATGCTCCGTCAACTGGAATTTGCTATCTATGACTTACAATTACACAGCTCGTTTAATCCAGCAACAGGCAATTACTTAACTGAATTAGAGCACGTTCGTAAACAAATCGCAGTCCTGATTCCGCCAAGCTATAATCGTTTTGCCAATAGTTTTGCCCATATTTTTGCTGGTGGTTATGCTGCTGGATATTACAGTTATAAATGGGCGGAAGTTTTAGCGTGCGATGTATTTAGTGTTTTTGATGGGATTAGCGGTACGCAATTATCTGAAATCGGTGCCAAATTTCAACACACGATACTAAGCCAAGGTGGAATTCGTCCTATGATGGAAAATTTTGTAGCGTTCATGGGGCGCGAACCGCAAATTGATGCATTACTAAAATATTCAGGGATTAATTAATCGATACTTGGACAGATACGAAATACTAGTAGGCGATTTGCGACGTAGCCTACGCCTAAGTAGGTGAGGAGTGAATCAACGACCTAGGATGATGAATCTGTTCAAGTATGTTTTTCTAAGATGACGAGCGCGCTACTTAAGCTCCGCTCATCACTAAGCGAGAGATGGTACGTTTGGATTCCACGAGCAAGCAACCACTGCTCCAGCTCAGGTGCTAAAACCAAATATGGCTTACCCAGTTCATCATTCAACACGCTGATATTTGACAACAGTACTGGAGCGCGCAGGCCTGTGTTACACGCTTTAGCAAAAGCCTCCTTGGCGGCAAAGCGCTTGGCAACAAATTTAACTTTATCACCACGTTCTGCGTAAATCAATAATTCTGCTGGAGTCAACATGCGTCGCACTCCTTTATTGCCAAAACGCGCAATAAACTCAGCAATCCGCTGATTCTCAACGATGTCATGCCCAATTGAATAGATTATTTTGTGCCCTAACTTTTAAAAATCAAGCAAAAAAGAAAGAAATCATTTTAACCGCTACATATGCCACTAAAATGATAGTTGCGATATCAATCACAAACCAAACCCACGGTTGATTGAGTTTATCCGCATATTTACGCGAAATAAAATTTAAACCAAATATCCAAATAAAATCACCAAGTAATGCACCAATTATAAAGGCAACATGATTTATACCGAGATAATGAGTAGATGCACCACCAATTATGACAATTGTGTCAACAATAACTAACGGGTTCAGCCAAGTAAGTGCTAATGCTCTAAAAATTGCAGTTTTTTTATCTAAAATCGTATTAGCAAATTTTACTTCATGTGGTTTATTCAAATCTCGTATTTTTAACCACAGGTAATAGACCAGAAAGATAATTCCAACTACATTAATCAGAAGCAAAAACCATTTTGCTCCAGTCAGTGCCAAACCAATACCACCAAGCAAAATTAAAATTGAGTCCGCCAAAAAACAAGTAGTTACGACTGCGTATTCATGATTCCGCCGAATTGCATGAGTCATAATATTTAGATTTTGTGGTCCAATCCCAGCAATAACGCCCAGAACAAAAACTGCTCCGCCCAACACTACACTTAAAAATTCCATTTCTAACGCGCCTGTATCATTAATTGTTTCATATCACTTACTGCCTTTGCTAAACCATGAAATAAGCTCTGCGCAATCAGTGCGTGCCCAATATTTAGTTCATGCAGTTGAGGGATTGCCGCAATTGCTGAGACATTATGATAATGCAATCCATGTCCGGCATTTACAATCAATCCTAGCGAATCAGCAAACTCTGCCATTTTGATAATTTTGATCAATTCTTGTTGCTGGGCTATAGAGTTACTATCCGCATATTTACCCGTGTGAATCTCTATCGCATAGCTGCCAGCTTGCTTAGCTGCCATAATTTGCTGCCGATCAGCATCAATAAATAAAGACACCCAAATACCTTGACTGTGCAAAATCTGAATCACTTGTTGAATTGCAGTAAAATTAGCCACAACATCCAAACCACCTTCGGTAGTTACTTCAGCACGTTTTTCTGGTACTAAACAAACATAATCCGGTTTAACCTGCAGAGCTATTTCAAGCATCTCCTGAGTCAAAGCCATTTCCAGATTCATTTCAGTTTTGAGGGTTTGTCTTAATACAAACACATCCTGGTCTTTAATATGACGACGATCTTCCCTTAAATGCAGCGTAATCAAATCCGCACCATTACTTTCTGCCACCAATGCAGCTTCAACCACACTCGGGTAAATCGTACCGCGTGCATTACGTAGCGTCGCTACATGATCAATATTTACTCCTAAACGCAACATAGCCTAGTCCTTATTTTTTTATATGGGCGAATTATACACTAACTACAATCAGTTCGCACAGTAGCAAAACAAAGCCCTATATGAATCAATTACATGGAAGTAGGTTTATAAAATTTTACACTTGTAATAAATAATGCTAAATCAGCTTGTAAAAAAAGCGGTTATAATATGTTATTGCAGGCGCAGAAGGAATATATTTCTCATATATACCTGAAGGACAAAGAACCGTGTATTTTGCTATCCTAAATCTTGGATTTGCTGCAGCAACTGTAATATGACCACTTTGGTGACTATCACTTCAACGAGTACAGCTTGGTGGTGGTTAGCTTGGGGGATTATTTTTTTCTGTCTGGTCTTGGCAATTAGCATTTTACCAAAGCCCAATACCCTATGATTAAATTAACTAAGGAATAGACTATTATGACAAAAAGTTGGAGTAATATAAATAGTTTGAGAATTGCACATCCAGTAACGAACTTAGAGCAGTCAACCACAATGTATTGTAATGGTTTAGATTTAGAAATAATAGGCTCTTTTGAAGATCATCTGGGTTTTGATGGAGTTATCTTGGGAAAAAATGGCTTACCGTATCATTTTGAAATGACCTATTGTAAAAACCACCCTATCATACCGTCACCAACAAAAGAAGACCTTATTGTTTTATATATACCAGATTTAACTGAATGGCAATATAGATGTAAATTACTACTAGAGTCTGGATTTACTTTAGTTGAATCATTTAACCCATATTGGGCGCAGCATGGAAAAACTTTTCAGGACAATGATGGTTACCGAATAGTTTTACAAAATGCTAGATGGGTATATGTTCAGTAGTAATATCCCGTAGTAACTAAGCAATGCGCTCATTATTATGATGGGCTATTCACTAAAATTTGGAAATATATTCCCCCGATCACAGAGTTAAAAAATGGTAAAAAATAGTCAAATTTAACAAAGTGGGTGAGAATAGGGTGAAATGAAATTATTGCTTTTTTGGATTTTGTTTGTAAGTATTTGATTTAATTGGTTGCGGGGGCTGGATTTGAACCAA
>CAYIZV010000020.1:0-38733 GCA_964367915.1 uncultured Neisseria sp. | reverse complement strand
GTAACGCATTGTACCAAAGCAGGTATTTTTTGTATATAGTCATTTTTGTATAACTTTTATACATTTTTGTATAAAACAAAAACTATAATTTTCCGATGTAACGCTCATGCACTTCTGTTGTATAATCGCTGATTACCCAAATGGAGCATGAGATGTTGGATACTTCAGAATTAAAAATTCTCTCAGAACAATCTAAATTTGATTTTGATTTTATTTATAATGAATTGAAAATGACTTATTGGGCGAATCGACGAACCAAAGACCAAATTACCTTAAGTTTTAAAAACTCGTATGCAAAAATGGTTTTTTATAAACAGCAACCAATAGCTTTTGCAAGAATAATCACAGATTGGATAACTTTTGCTTATTTAGCAGATGTAGTTGTAACTGAGAAATTTCGCGGAAATGGGATTGCCCAACTATTGCTGAATGATTTACTATATGATCCACAAGTAGCAGGAATCAATAAAATTCTGCTAAAAACTAAAGATGCAACAACACTCTATCATAAATATGGTTTTGAAGCAGCTCAATGCCCTGAGCGCTTCATGGAGAAAACTGTAAATTAAAAGTCAAAACGAAAACTAGGGAATAATACTGGCACAAATCTCTTGTCCTGCCTGCCAAGCCAAGGCATGCCCGCTGTCATCAATATAGTGTATTGTTTTATCTGGATAATTAGCAATCAGTGATTCAGCTAAGCGAGTGTTAATAATCCCGTCATGTTGCGCTAACCAAAACTGCGCCGGAGTTTTACTAGTTCTAAAGCTTGCTGCATTATTTGATTCATTCTTCCACGCTTCAATCGCTTTACCTTGTGCCGCAATTATATCTGCATTTGGAAACAAGGTTTTTAATTCAGGATTAATAAATCGTTGCTGCTCGCTTACCAGCTGTGATGATTCATAGTGATATAAATTATTGGCAAATACGTAATTTAGTACATCACTTTCAGACTTAAATACATCATGCGGCTTAAACGGATAAACTAATTGCTGTGTAGTTGGTATAACGCTAGCCAATAAATATAATTGACGATAGTGATAGGTCTTGCTAGCTTCTTGCGCTACTCCGCCCCCCATTGACCAACCAATGAGTGATGGATTTGTTAATTTAAGTTGCGCAACAATTGCATTAGTATCTTGTGCCATTGATTTTATGGTAAGTTCAGATGCAACTATACTTTCTGAAGTATTAATCCCGCGATAATCTATCAGATAAACCTGATGCGAACTAGCTAAACAACTCACAAAATCCCGTGGCCAAAAATTACTTGTAGTCGCATATCCCGTTAGTAAGACCACTGGTGAACCTTTGGTTCCGCTTTGATAATAATGGATTTTATGTCCATTAACTGTTACAGTTTTACTGTTTAGCTCCGCAGCAGAGCAAACACCAGCAAAACTCAGAATGAGTACAAATAATCTTAATTTACGCATATCAAATACCTCATAATATATTTATAACCGCCAGTAAGTGCCTTAATTATACTATAATAGCTTAAGCTGATTATAAATTGGAGTAACATATGTTTGAACTTCGCGAATATTTACGCAAAAAACTCAATTCACCATTAGATATACCTGCAGCGCAAATTGCCAACTTACCAATGGGTAAAATGGAATATATTACTTATGGCGAAGGAAAACCACTCTTAATTGTCCATGGCGGTGCTGGTGGCTATGATCAGGCAGTAGTACTCTTCCGTAAATATATTCCCGCTGGTTACCAACTAATTTGCCCATCGCGTCCAGGATATCTGGGAACACCGCTCACTACAGGACAAAGTGCGGAAGAGCAAGCTGATGCTATGGCTGCATTACTTGATTATCTAAATATTCCGTCTGCGCTAGTGATCGCGATTTCTGCAGGTGGCTTTTCAATGTATCCACTGGCTATTCGCCATCCAGAAAAAGTACGTGGGATTATTGCCATTGATGCCGTATCTGGTGAATATCTAATGCCAGAACAGACCAGTAAACTTGCTCATTCTTTATTTCTAACTGATATTGGACTATGGATGACCAAAGAAAGTATGATTTACTTTCCAGAAATGGTAATTAAAAACTTGATTAAATTTGATGGTTATATTGATCAAAATATAATTGATAACAAGATCAATGAAATCGTCAATTGCCGCGAATATCTTGAATTGATTACTGAATTAATGTATTGCATCGCTGATTATAAACCACGTGAAATTGGTACAATGAATGATATGGCAATTGGAGCCAAAGCTAGCTGGTATGATTTTGCAAGTATCACCGCACCAGCTTTGATCATTCATGGCACTCACGATGCTGAAGTTAAATTCTATCATGGTGTCTTTGCCTATGAACAATTGGCTTCCAAAGAAAAAGAACGTTTTTGGATTGAATATGGCACGCATTTCGGTTTTTACTTCGCGCGCCAAGCAAATGAAGCTCAGCAAAAATTCCGTGAATTTATTACAAAACACGGATAGATAGGTAATAAATACTTATAAACTGCCATACTCAATTAGAACACCAAAAAAATCAGCATAAGTATTAATTATCAACTGGAAGTACAGATGAGTGTTGCCCCCAAATATACCAACCAGGCGCATTAGTTTGTGACTTTACTTGACCAACAGAAGCGCCGGATTCAACCATAAATGATTCAGTAAATGGTTGGCTTTCATATTTGTATACAAACGTGAAACGTGCGTGTACTATTGATTCAGAAGAAGTCCCAGGGTTAGTAACAAAATCATAGTAGCCGTTGCCACCGCCATAACCGCATCCCAACTGCTCAAAAATATTTGATTCAGCATTTGGAATTGACATAACTGGGTTCAATGCCAAAAAATGTGTAAAATATTCATATAGCTCTTGAGTCCCTTCTCGCTGTATGCTACTAACTGTTGGCAATAAAACAGCATCAGGTATATAATTAGTCATTGTAAAATAACCAGCACTAACATATACATCCCCACCACTAAAATTATTTGGGCTATACGCTTGTACATTCTTGCCCCATTGACTTAATAAATAACTTCCAATTTCAGGTGTGAAAGTTGGTAACTGACAGTCAACTATGGTGTTATTCGTATAATTATTAGTAGTTCCCCCATTACAGCCAGTTAAGATAAGTAGTGCAGAAGCAGTCAATAATAAGCTTTTATAGTTTTGTTTTCTCATTTAAAGTGTCCTTTTTATTCTAAATCTTAAATTAGGCTAAGGCTGCCTATTTCTCATTTCATTAGTATACTAATTTAGTCAGGATTTATATGCATTTTTGTTTAATAAACCATAAAATAGTTATTACTTATTTATAAGTTAATTTAAGTAAATTTTACTATTCTGATACATAACAGTCAATTATAAACAACTACGCCTTTACAAATTCATCTACTCAACTGTTACAGGAAGCAACAATACTGCTAACACAACCTAGGGTTTAAACATATTATTATCGTAACTTTAGCAAACATATTGACTTATTTCGAGATTGAGCTATATTTATTTGATGTAATTAATAATATCTAATCAAAATTTAGGAATCAATGTCGTAATTCGGCTATGTTGTTAGATCAAGCCCCAAATAATTCACCTCAAATATTAAATTTAAAGATATTGTCTTTATTTTGGATTGATATAATAAGCTTTAACAGAAATTTTTGACTGTACATTTGCTAAAAGCTTAGATCGCGTTGTCGAATATAATAAAACAGAATTTATTAAGGTAACCTGAATGTTGGATGATATTGCATTGTTTGTTAAACTTGTGGATGTGGGTAGCTTTAGCCAAGTAGCTAAATTAACCAACTCGACTCAAGCAACTATTAGTCGTCGAATTCAAACTTTAGAGACAAATCTAGGAGTTGTTATTCTCAAGCGTGACCAGCGCGGTTTAGTTGTAACTGATGAAGGTAAAAACCTCTATGAGCAGGTAAAATCATCGGTCAACTTACTACAAGATACTTGGCAAGAATTACATGAACAGCAACAAGGCGCACGCCAGGTAACTTTACGACTGGCACTAACAACAGAAAGTGCACGTGATGTCATTCTTCAACATTTACCCAAATTTCTGCAAGATAATCCAAATATAAAGCTCCACGTTACTTTTACCACCCAACAAATTCATTTAATCAGGCAAAATTATGATCTAGCAATCAGCTCGGAATTACCAACTTCATCAATTCACAATGTAACTTTATTACGCAAATTTCACTTAAAAGCTTATGCCAGTCCGAGTTACATTGCCAAATATGGAAGCCCACAAACATTACCTGAACTGCTACAACACCGTTGCATTGGTTCATTAGGTTTTGATGGTAGCGAGCAAGATACCTACCAAGTATACCATGCAGAAAGTAAGCAAAATATTGTGGTTACACATCCCTCAGATCTATATATGGATACGACAAGTCACGCAGTTGAACTAGCTAAAAGTGGTGAATATATTACTGGAGCTTGGGATAGTATGGTACAAAACGAATTGGCACGCGGCGAACTAGTCTCAATCTTACCCGAATTAAGTTTTGTAGAATTGCCGTGCTACTTAATACGAAATTCTGAACGAAAAAGCAAACAAGAACAAATTTTGGCAGGATTTATTGAGAGGGTTTTTACTGAATACTAAAGCTCAATTTCAGCTAATTGAAGTTTGAAGTTTTTGATTCTTGATTGTGAAAAGGTACTTAAATATAACTGGAAGTATATAACAAGTCTTTTTAAATAATACTCTATGATTAAACCGCTGCCCAAGATTATCTAAGCTCCACTATATGTTATAATCACTAACTTTATTGCGGAGCTTTCCATGACCCCTCACCATACCGATAAAAAAATTCTCTGGACTATTTTCCTAACTATTTTGATTGATATGTTAGGCATTGGTATTTTAATACCAGTGTTTCCAATGCTGGTAGTACCACATTCAACTTTTAGGGTAACTCCAGATAGTTGGACTACCGCAGAGGGCTTTGTAATGCTTGGTTGGTTAATGACCTGCTTCCCAATTGCTCAGTTTCTTTGTGCTCCCATTTTGGGACAACTAGCAGATCGTTTTGGGCGTAAGAAAATTTTAGCACTTTCCATAACTGGCACAGCTATTTCATATGTTTTATTTGCAATCGGTATCCTGAGTAAAAACTTACCACTCATGTTTATAGCACGAGCACTTGATGGTGCATCAGGTGGTAACATTTCAGTCGCTCAAGCGGTAATTGGTGATATTAGCAGCCCACAAAGTCGTGCAAAAAACTTTGGTTTAATTGGAATGGCTTTTGGGTTAGGGTTTATCTTGGGTCCATTTCTTGGTGGAAAGCTATCGGACCCACATCTAGTTAGCTGGTTCACCAGCGCAACTCCGTTTTGGTTTGCAGCAGCACTTAGCACTATTAATGTGATTCTTGTTTTGCGGTTGTTACCTGAAACTTTGCGAATTCGTAGTGAGACACGCATAGATTTTAGGCGCCCAATACACAATATAATCAAAGCATTTTCAATTAATGGCTTGAAAAGCATAGTTCCAGCAACCTTTCTTTTTAATGCAGGATTTACTTTTTATACTACTTTCTGGGGAGTAGTATTAGCTGAACAATTTGGTTTCAGCCAAGGTAAAATTGGTGATTTTTATGCTTATATTGGAATTATGGTGATTTTAGCCCAAGGCTTAGTCGTTCGTAGACTATCAGGTAAAATTCAGGACTATAAAGTTTTACGTTACTCTATCATTGGCTCAGGATTATGTTTAATTGGTTATTATTTTATCCCTGTTTCTCATCCTAATTGGGTTTATATTTTACCTCCACTAATGGCAACTTGCAACGCATTGACCATGTCATTTTCAGCAGCACTGATCACTCGTGTGAGCCCACCACAGATTAGAGGTGAGGCGATGGGAATTAATTCCAGTGCAAACGCATTAGCACAAGCTATTCCGGCAATATTGGCGGGGTATATTGCCACGCACCATGCTCGATTACCTGTCTTGGTTGGCGGATTCACAATTATTATTGGCGGGTTATTATTTCGCTATTTATTTAAACCTGGACGTGATGATATCCATGGTAAAGAAGGAGTTTAAACCCTATGTCACTTGATATATCTTTAATCATTAAAACTTTAATAGTATTATTTTTGGCGGTCATGTCACCAGGTCCCGATTTCGTAATGGTACTTAGAAACTCATTAAGTTATGGTCGCAAGGCTGGTTTATTTTCAGCATTGGGAATCGCAACTGGCTGTCTACTCTCATTCACCATCGTTGTTTGCGGACTTCAGGTATTATTTAGCTATCATTTATTTAAAGCTATCTTTAGCATGATTTGTGGATCATACTTGATTTATCTGGGGTTTATGAGTATTCGTAATAAATCAACTCATCAGCATATTGAAAGTCAGCATAAGCAAAGTGCACCAATGTTTAGTTATTATCGGGCGGGGCTGCTTACCAATTTGCTAAACCCTAAACTATACACTATGGCTGCCGCAATCTTGACCTATACTGAACAGCAACATCCTTCAATCGCAACCAATATTAGTATTATCATTGGACAAGCGCTAGCTGCATTATTTTGGTTTGTTTGCGTTAGTATTGTTTTTAGCCATTCACGCGTGCAAGACGCTTATCTTAAACGAGAACGAGCTATCAATATTTTAGTTGGCTTTATTTTTATCATAATTGGTAGCAGAGTTATGTTTGGTTAAGTATTTTACTGCACAATTTATCATAATTACCCTATAGGCATAGATGCTAAATAAGCTGCATCAGTGTTTAATTTTTGTTTTGTTATGAAAATAACTGAACCAGCCAGCATTATCCGTTATATATAAAGTTCAACCAGTTACAAAAAATGCAATAGATGAATTCAGGCTACATAATAGTATTAGTTCTGAGTAATAAATAGTGGATCAGAAAACAGACGCCGTATACTGGCGAAAGGAAAAGTAATAGTGCTCAAAATGCATTTGACATTAAGGAATACATTACTTGGTGATACATTTTCTACTTTTGGGGCTTGGGTAGACTTCATAACTATACTAACTGTAGCAGCATATAGCTTTCATGTTAATCCTTATCAAATGGCTATTATAGGTACAGCGGGACTACTCCCACCAGTAATCTTGAATAAACTCATCGGAAAAATTGTCAGTAACGGTATAACTATAAATGTACTAAAATTTTCATTACTCCTGCGTGTAATTATAACATTGTGTATTATGATCTCATCAAATTTATATATCTTCATAATATTAGTTTCAGTCCGTTCTATTTTTAATGGTGTCACTATACCAGCGGTAAATGTGTTGAGTGCTAGATATTTACACAATGTAGATAACACAACATCTTATTACTCAATATTAAACATTGTAAATAGTTTGTCAAAAATATTGGCACCTCTATTAGGTTCACTGGCAACCTCCATATATAGCCCCAAGATGGCATTTATCCTCTCTACTATATTAGCCATGATATCGTTCTATTTCTTCTCTAAACTGAAGGAGCCAAACAAGGTAGAAAAAATAACCCCCAAACCTGAGCTAGAAAACATTTCAAATATACCGTCCAAAACAAAAAGCATATTATTTCTTTCTTGTGTATTTTGTTATTTTTTCTTTGTATTTATGCTTAATAACCAGTTGCCACTAATTTTAAAGATGTTAGATTTTAATTCTGCCTTATTAGGCACATTGATTTCGTGTTCGGGATGTGGAAATGTTTTATCTGGTTCATTTTCAGCATTATGTGGAAAAAAGTACCCAATGAAAGGAAACCTTTACGAATTAGTTTTACCTGGTTTACTCACTGCACTTGGTTTTGGAGTAGTTGCATTAGCCTTATACTTTATCAAAATACACACCGTATTAATACTATGCTTAATATTCTTCATCATAGGTATAGCTAGTGCTAGATTTTCTATAGCTACCAATGTATTTACCATCAAAAAATTTGAGCACAATATTGGAGTAGTATCTTCTCAAATTCAGGCAGTACAAAATACAGCAATTCTATTTGCCCCTTTACTTGGCGCTTATATCTTGTCTAATTATACCCCCAAAGTACTATTCTTGTTTGCAAGTATTATAGGTATAATATCGTTTATATTAATAATGATCAGCTACAAAATTCAACTACGATGCAAAGCTTCCTGACAACATACCATAATGTAACCTGAAATTTGATTCACTCCATTAATTTAGTAGCACAAAAGTCAGTCGAATTTTAAGCCGTATCAATAATTATTAATTCTCTTATAATTGAGATGTTACAATATAACTTGCTAGCATTTTTAAACAGCAAAACAAATATCATTTAACTAATTTTTGACTTCTTATGCTCGATAAGCTAAAGATATTAAAGGTGTATTCTTGGAAAAATTAAAACAAATTCAATCATTCAGATGTCTTGATTCGATATTATTACTATTAGTAGCAATCGTTTGGGGAACTAGCTATGGCGTTGCAAAAAATGCGGTTCTATATTACCCTGTGTTAGGTTTCATCGCATTAAGATTTTGTATTACTTCAATTATATTTCTACCTATTGTATTTAGCTCGACCAAAAAAAGTATCACCACAACAATCAAGGCAGGTTTACCACTAGGCTTTGTTTTGTTGCTTATTTTTGTCAGCGAAACTTATGGATTGTCCAAAACCAGTGCCGCTAATTCTGCTTTTTTGATTAGCCTCTATGTAGTTTTTACTCCGTTTATTCAATGGCTTCTTTTAAAAGAAACACCAAACAGGAAGACTCTGATTGCAGCATTTATGTCAATCATCGGCGCATTTTTACTGAGTTATCAGCACGATCAATCTCTCCAACTTAATTTTGGTGACTATTTAATTCTCTTAGCAGCCGTACTTCGTGCCACAATGGTTACTTTAACCAAGAAATTAACACAGGATCGGGAAGTTAATATGATGCTCCTAACTACAGTCCAAACTAGCGTAGTTGGAATTGGCTGTTTGATATTGGGCTTGGTAATTTCCCCTCAACAAATAATTATACTTCCCGCGATTGGCGAATTTTGGCTAAATCTAATTTATTTGGTAATATTTTGTACTATGTTTGCTTTTTTTGTACAGAATTTCTCTGTTAAGCGAACATCTCCAACAAAAGTCGCACTATTAATGGGAAGTGAGCCTGTCTGGGGTGCGCTATATGCTACCCTCGTGATGCATGAATCCTTAAGTTTAACCGCATGGGTTGGTGGTTTACTCATTGTTTTGGCTATGCTTTGGGCTACCATTAAATAGCATTGGTATTTTGCACATAAACGTGAATATTTGCTAAAATAGTGATTAGGATGAATTTAACAACAAATGGAGAATATGTGACCGATCAAAAAGCATTAGAATTAGCTATTCTTGATCGCAATACGATCTTTGCCGCAAACAAAACTATTCAAAATCCCCTAATTTAATTATCAGGGGATTTTAAATGGCTTAACAAATTACAAAATCTAGTCAGTGGTCTTGATTTCAAAATGGTTATTACCTTTATCATAGACGCATGTTTTCAGGTTCTTGCCAAATTTGGTTCCATAACTATGACAGTAATTGTCTTCCATCTTTAAATCAAATTGAAGTATGTCATCCTGTCCAACCCTGTTGATATCCTGCATCCCGAATGAATATTTGAATCTGATCACTTTTTCCGGGTTATAAAAAATATCTGTCGCATTGGGTGCCAAATCATGACTTCCTGATTTGATGGGACCTATTTTGGGCGCATAGTACATATAATTATAGCCTTTTTCTGGAAATTTGGTAGTTATTTGATATTTATTCCAAGCGTATTGAGTATCTCGAGTTACAAGGATTTTAGCATCTGACCATTCGCCAGTAATTTTAACAAAGGTACCATCTGGATAAGCAAGAGTTTGATAGTCAAGCTGTTTGCAGTTAAGTGTTGGGCAGAATAACCTAAAGCCCCAACTCCAAAGATCGCGCCAACGGTATTCCCGATAATGTAGACTGACACTATAATAGTTACCCTCATTCCAGCCCCAGGCTCCATATTTGATACCAAAGACGTATTGCGTATTATTTGGAACACCGCCGCCACTAACCGAGTAGATTGCATACCGCGGCTCAACGTCTCCTTGACTACTTACTTTGGTTTCATAATTAGGGCGATTCATCCGAATATGATTTCCACTAATAACTTCCAGTGGGTGATTCCATTCATATTTGTGGGCATCACCCTCCACGTATAACCGAGTAAGATTTCTATAGTTAAGTTCAGAAATTACTGGAATATCATAAAATGCTTTTGAACCATTCTTATGATAAAAGCGGTCTTTTCGCCAGAACATTGCATGAGCTTCTGCACTACCTTGTTCTGCCTTGTTTTCTTTAGGCTCTCTACGAGACTCACGATGATCTACATATACCAGTCGCGTAATACCATCATACCCACGTTCACGAGCTTCCGCTGGAATAAAAATGGTTTGATCATTAATTACCCGAAATGTACTATTCTGAATACTTTTAAAAGGAACACTGAAATCTGCAGCAGTAGGCCAATTAGACTTGGAGTTACCGCCATAAGTTCCCACCAATGTTGTCCCATCGTATGATTTGAGGTTCAGTCCTGCCAGTGAGGATAATTTTGTCGGATCAAGGATACCCTCAGTGGTAAATTGTGAAGGATCATCAAATTTCAATCTTATTGAACCATAAATATCTTTTAATGAATTTTTGTCAACTGGAAGTTTATCCATTAATAACTTAATTTTTTCAGCGTAAAATTTACGCACAACTTCAGCATTTTGTGCAATAGTATTATTAGATGATACTCCATCAATTTTAATGGTAATATGTCCCTTATAAATAAGTTTATATGGGAAATCTTCACTAATTAATGTTGCCCCGAGGGTGTCAATCTGCTGCATGCTGGCAATGGATGCAAGAACATCTGTATATATTTTTACATACTGAGCATTATAAAAACTGTTTAATGCGATGTAGTTTATTTTTGCTCCATCCCGGCTGGTTTCGTACATTAAAGAATCAAGGGAGGATTTGAGATTTGTTAAATTATCACCATTATTACCTATGATGTTATCTAGAGCTAATTCTGCAGGGTTGCGCTGAGTTTGGAAAAACTCAATTACAGTTGGCAATGGTTCTGCTTTTTTAAAAGCTTTGATATATTCAAGCAAGCTTTTATTATTCTGATTCAAAGTGTTACTAATTTGCTCTGAAAGTTGATTAATGATTGCAAGGTTAGTATTAAGATTAGCTACTTTATCCTGAAATCTGTCTTTATTGTATTTGGTGTAAAAATTTATTAGCTGATTTTCAACTCTTTGTACCTGAGCCCCTACTTGAGTAATCAGCTCAATGGCAATAGTTAACTGTTTACTGGTAGTTGTATCGCCACCACCGCCACCACGGGGAAACATCAGCTCAACTATGCCACCACCAAGGTCACTTACCTGTTTAAATCCGGGGAAAACTGCCGCGATAATTTTAAAACTGGCACTAACTCTTTGTGAGATAGTCCGATAATCATCAGGGCTGTTACTTGTTATGCCACTTCCTCGCCCTGATAATGTGGATAAAGTAATAAGGCTGGTAGAGCGTTGATTCAATGAAATATTAAACACATCATTGCCAGGGGTATTGGCAAATTTTTCAACTGAAGCACTACCTATTTTTTTGTTGCTATTTGCTGCATAAATATTAACTTGACTAATTCCAGGATTGATAGTGACATCTTGGAATACAATATTACAATAATTTCCATTACTACAATCTTGTACTGCCGATTTGACTGTTCCATTGCTATTAATTTCTGCTTTGATAACTGTAAACCCATTAAGCTCTTCTTTGGGAATGCCAATCGTAGTATTGGCGGCATAACAGTTGACCGCGGTTAGGGTTGCTAAAACGGCTAATTTCATTTTCATGGAAATATATCCTTCAAGAGTTATTTTGGTGAAGTATCATCTTCAGGAAATATTATCCCATGTGCTGTTGTGATGGTCAATATTCATTTACGTATATCATCAATCCATTTTCGTATGATACAACTTGTAGTCAACATCACTAGATGATCAATAACCAATCATGGGATAATCATTGCCTTGAATAATTACTAATCGGGAGTCATTACGACTGAATTTATCCAATTTGACACGCAAACTCTTGCACAATTAGAACAGAATCTTTGTAACCAACTTGAGCAAACCTTGCAATTAATTAAACAGATTGAATTAGCGCCAGAAAGTAGCTGAGATCCTGTTCAGTTTTTAAATTTGGCATGTTATTGCTTAATCTTATCATGCCATCTCCATTAGTTAATCTTCTTACAGATAAATTCTTTGTGTATTTTGCACGCATGCATAAATATTTGTTAAAATTGGCAATTGACATAAATATAAAAAACAAATGGAGAATCCGTGACCGATCAAGAAGCGTTGGAACTGGTGGTTCGTTGCCACAACACAGTAAATGACAATACGATGGGAGTAATAATAAATCTCAACAATGAGGTAATTGCAGAGGATAAAATATCCGCTAAACTTGCTAATATTCCGGGCGAAAGCCACTTAGGAAGAAAATTTATGATGGGTATTGATTGGCGAAGTGACATTATTGTCAAAAACCTTGAACTTTGCTGCAACACAAGACGAACACAAAAATGGCTTTCATTACGCTTTTCGCGACAGCCAGAATATTGGCTGATCACCCTACGCTATATGCCATTAATAAATCTAACGACCAACAATGTTATAGGTTACAAAATATTGGGTGAAAAAATGGATGACCCACTAACTTTCTATAATTTTGGAAAAGTAATAGAAAGTACACAGGGAAATTTATTGCTTAGTGATCAACATAACATAAAATCAAACGAAGCAATTAAAGATGCTATCTTATTCCTGATTTTTCACTGCGAGAATTATCAACAAGTTGCTGACTTACTATCATTGATTGTGGGAAGGAGTTACACTAAATCAATGGTATCTAAAGTAGTCAGTCGTACGCTTTACCCCCAATTTGGAGTAGTAAATTTAGAAAGTCTTAAAGTCGCAGCACATAAGCAAGGTTATCATAAGCACCTTCCAACTCCGCTTCTCGGTGAATTTATGTTCCCATTAGATAAACTATAGCAAATAAAATTCCGCTGGAATAATATCCAACGGAAACAATCACTGGTAAATAAGTGGTACTTATTTACTTGGACAAGCCAACATCTTAGCTGACTTAATCACTACTGGTGTATTAGGAACATTTTCATACATTCCAACAGTTCCTGTTGATACTCCAGCAATCTTATCCACTACAGCCTGACCTTGAATTACTTTACCAAACACCGCATAACCGGGATTTGATGCAGAATAATTCAGAAATTTATTATCATTAACATTAACAAAAAACTGTGCTGTGGCAGAATTAGGGTCATTAGTTCGCGCCATCGCAATGGTGTATTTATCATTGGTTAAGCCGTTATCTGCTTCATTCTTAATTGGCGCTTTAGTCGCCGCTTCGTTCATTTTAGCATCAAAACCACCACCTTGAATCATAAAACCCGGAATAACACGATGGAAGATTTTATTAGAATAAAAACCAGAACTAACGTATTGCTCAAAATTAGCCACTGTAACTGGTGCTTTAGCAAAATCTAATTTAACAACAATATCACCCTGATTTGTTTCGAGTTTGGTACATGTTTTAGCTACCGTGGCAGCATTGGCAACTGTTGCAAAACTTGAGCTCAACACCAAAGCAATTAAAATATTTTTTCTCATAAAAACAATCCTTTAAATATTAGATAGAAACCAATAAGTTAGCATAACCCACTATTATACTGGCTAGCACTACGATTCGGCAAAAAATCAACAAGCTTAAATCTCCTGTTATTAATCTAACATTGGAATAAAACTATCTACTGTACTTGTTGAACACAGTATAAATGGTATGCCATATAGCAATACATATTATTTGTTGAATAAAGGCCACCATAGCCTACAGAAGTAGTTTTGTCTGCCCAAGTATCTGAGCCACTGGAATAGCTATAGTAATGCAGAGAGCCTGACGAACCTGCAGTTGTTCCCGCTCTACCACGGTTTGAGGCTGAAGTTCCATCCGTCCAGCCTGCGCAAGTTAATCCAGCATTAGAAGCAGATCCTCCAGCCATACTTTCCGGTGACATCCACTGATTAGTATATGAGCTACTAAGTCCTGTCCACGCTTGGGAATAGTGATCTAGTGTATTGCCAAATCCTTGTGAATATGCTGTTACAATACCATAGATGGCATCAGTGGTTCCAACGATATTTAAAGTATTATTCGCCAAACTGCGATATTGGACATAACCTGATTCCATCACCCAATCGTAACCTGCAGTCGCACCAGTACCGCAATAATTGGTACTTGGTGTGCCACCACAAGCAAATCGCTTCTCTCCGGGGGCAACATTGTTGATATCACTACCATAAGCAAAAAGCGCTTTGTAGGTATAACCGTCATTAGGTTTATTGGCATCGTTAGCACATACTATATCAGCATTACCAATCGGTTTACCATTCGTTGAGCCAGTAATATCCGTTGGTGTCGAAAAATTAGCATCATGCGTAGTCGCAGATACAAATATATTCAGAAAATACGTAGTATTTATAACGCCATTGGTATTGTATCCTATGCCAGTTATTGCTGGTAATGATGTTGAATGTGCCCCGCCACTATCCGTCCAGCTACTTGAAATTACTGCAGTATCAAAATTAGTTGGATGATCAGTATCACTGGTTGATGTCAATGCACTGAGTGGCGCATTTGAACTAAAGGTATAAATGTCATTACACGATGCTGTACCATTTGTACTCAACGAAGCTCCGTTACAACCATGGGTGGTTAATGTCCAGCCTGGTGGTAAAGTTGCCATTGTTGTAGTAAAGTTGGATGCATCTCCTCCGCTATTTGAGTAAGTTAGCGTTATTGTAGAACTAGTAGTATGCCCAACATTAGCATTATAATTTAATACAAATGGTGTCGCGCTGGTTCCAGCACCCGAGGTGGAATTATTAACAAAACCTGCTGGTATAATTGTGTTTAGTGTAATATTTGCTGCAGGTGTCGGAGATGCTATAAATGCATAATACACATCTGGGCTACCGCTAATTTGAGTAGCGCTTGCATTACCCGTCCATATGGCTGTTACGTTAGTTAACATATTGTAATCACCTGATGCAGCAGTTGCATTATTTAGCGTATAAACATCATCACAAGAACCACTTGTCGCAACCAAAGTTACATTACTACAACCATGCGTGCTTTGCATCCAGCCTGTTGGCAATGCATTCGCAGTAGTAGTAAAACCCGCAATTTGGTTACTACTCAAATTACTATAACGCACTGTAATTGTTCCGCTTGCTCCGGTTGCCAAACTATATGAATCACCACTCACCCCTGTACCAGTTAATCCAGTTGTTCCATTGATTGCGGCGCTTAACGCAGGATTTATTTGCCCTTGAAGATTAGCTACTGTCGTTTGTGTGCCGCCAGTATTGCCTGCATAGGTATAACTTGCTGTTAATACTGCTGTTTTAGTTGATGCAGTAGCCATAGCTGGACCAAAATCCACCATAGTATTACAACTGGAGTTTCCCGCGATAGTAAATGTTGCTCCAGTTGTGGTACACGCTGCTCCAGTTGTAGTTGCAGGATTAAAGTTAAAATAATTACTTCCACCATTATCAATTGTCACATTGGTTGCATCAGCCTCACCTGTATTATTTACCGTAAATTGGATAGAACTTGTATCAACCATATTGTTATAAATCGGATTAAATACCACTGGATTATTATTTGGAGACCACGCTAAAATAGCTGTTGATAGGGTCACCTGATAGTTTACACCAACACTGGCTTGAGGCGCTACCTGCCCATTATTATAGTTATAGTCAACTGTAATTGTCGCAGGCGTGCTGCTCACAACTGTGTGTGGTGTATATGACACCAGTACATCACACGAAGTACTACTCGTAGTTAAATCCGTACCAAGGCTAAGCGTAGCACTTCCACTACCAGTTGTAATAGTACATGGTGTAACAGACTGTCCAGTTGCAGATGTACCGATAAAGCCACTTGGTAAATGGAGAACAATACCATTTTCGGTACTAGTGCCTGAATTAGTAAGAGTTAATACCCTCGTTGCATTCGTCAGTCCTGCTGAAGTATTGACAAAGTTATTGTTAGGAGTTAAAGCTAGTCTCAAGTCAGCCGTTGGCGTTGGTGCTGGTCCAGGACTCGGAGTGGGTGTCGGAGTTGGGCTTGGCGTCGGATTATTATTCACTGGAACGGTTTGATTTTGCTCACTATTACCGTTATTCACAGAAACTGTAATACTATTTGGCGCTTGAGTTCCAGTCAATGTAATTACTGCCCCAGAATTACTTGCTGGTGGAATCGTACTATTTAAGCCAGACACTGTTACACCACTACCACTCACACTTACATTGCTAAGCTGGACATCACCGATATTACTCATTACAAATTGTTGACTTGGGCTACTTGATGATAAATTTAATGCTGCAGGATAAAGCACAGCAATTCCTTGGTTAGCTACAGTAGTCAAAGAATAACTAGCCGTTCCTGTTTGTACATTACTCGCGTTCCCATTTGTTGCAACAGTAGATAACTGAATCTTAAAATTCTGCGTAGCAACACTAGTTTGGACTGGTACTAGCAAGCTAAACGAAGAGCCCTTGCCTAAAGTTGGCATACCAGCTCCCAGATTATCACTTAAATTACTAACATTTGGTAATGGTTGATTTGATGAGCCAGTTACTAACTGAACGCTATTAAATGGACCAACCGCTGAGGAAGTTACAGTCCCCACAAAAACCAGATATTGGACACCATTGAGTACTACTGGATAATAATATCCCACCACACCATTTGCTCCACTTAGTGAGGTATATTGGGTCGGTTGAACTCCAATTAGTTGACTGCTTGCTGTTGTTGCTGCTGAGGCTTGTTTATTCGTTGTGGTACTATTATTGCTTAAACTAAGATTAAATGCTCCACCAGCACTACCTGCTGGTACTGCCAGTTTTAACTTACAGCTTGCAGCAGCCAATAATTTGCTACATTGTTGCGCGGATATGCTGTCGATTATAACATTAGCTCCTCCACCAATCGGATTCGTGATGCCATACTGAATATTCTTAACTGCGCTCTCAGTTTCATTTCTAACCAACACAAAACCAAATGAGCTCTCATTTGACAGGGATGGAATTAAGTACGGGCTAGTGACTTTGATAGAAGTTACATCGCCATTAGATCCTTGGTTGCTACTACTTCCATTATTGCATGTACTGCAGCTGCCTGAATTACTGCAGCCAAACATTAATCCACTTATCACAGCCAGCACTAATAACTTATATCTTTTCATTTTCATTCTCTTCATATTTTTAAAATAAATTCTGTTGTAATACCCAACATAATTCCCTGCTAACTATATACAACTCTCATTGTGTACAAGCTATTACCGCGCAAAACAGTTAGTTTAAAAGGTATTAACAATATATCCTCATATTTTAATTGATTACTTAATAAACTGTCAAGATAGATTTAATTAATTGTTTAAATAAAATATCAGAAAGCAGAGTTTTACCATTTTTGTTCAAACTATTTTTGAATTATGACTGTTGAACACATTAGATGTTAGAGCACACTGTACCCTCTAGATTTATCAGTAAATATTCTTATATGGTTAGCATATTATGTAGAATCATAAATAAAATTGGTAGAATTTTAATTAATTGTTTAGTCAATCAAATAACTTGACCAATAACCATAACTCCATGTAGAATGATGTATTATTATTTCAAAACAAATTCAGTAAAATAACTATGGCAAAGCAACTAAATCCTAAAGACAATACAACCCGTCAGGAGCTACTAAAAGCAGGAGTTGAACTTTTTGGTAGATATGATTACCGCTCAGTTACCACTAAATTAATTAGCGAGTGCAGTGGTATCAGTAGTGCTTTAGTTGCCTATCATTTTGGCAATAAAGAAAATTATTATCACGAAGTATTCAAAGCGATAACGGATGAATTAATCGACTGGTTTCAAGTAATTATTCCGACTGATTTATCCGCAATGAGTGAACTGGAACTCAAACAACAAATTGAGTGTAGTATTACACATTTTTTTGACTGGATGTTTTCAGAGCATGGTACTTGCGGAACATATATTTTTTTCCGAGAGATGGTTTCTCAGGAACATCCACAAACGCAACTTGAAGCTTCACGAGCAGTTGCATTTATTACACCACTTTTTATCAATTTATTTGACGCCTATTATAAAAAAATTAATAAGCCAGAAGTAAATGCTGCTTTTATCTGGATAATGCTGGTTAGTCTGGCGCAAAATATTTCATTGCATCTAAATGCCCCGGAAGAAGCAAAACAGGCATTCCAACGTGCCGAAATTCAGAAAAACATCCTAGATTTAATCTTAAATAAATATAAATAAAATATCATAATAGGATAATAAATAATTATATTCGTCACAATACAATACTAAAATCAGAATGCAAGATACAGATAAGGAAGAGCTGTGAATAAATCAACAAAAGCGACTAAAGAAGTGTTACTCCAAGCGGGGTTAGAGCTTTTTGGTAAATATGGTTATGACGCTGTAACAATTAAACACGTTAGTGAATACACCGGGATAAATAGCGCTCTGATTTCTTATCACTTTGGTGGTAAAGAAAATTATTATGTAGCAGTTGTAGGTTATAGTGTGGACAAGTTGATTGAGTGGTTTCAGGAATTTGATGTTAATAATCTGGAAGCGTTAAGCAAAGATGAACTACAAGAAAAAATTCACTCAGGTCTAAAATTATTCCTTGGCTGGTATTGCCATATAGATGGAATAAACGCTCTGTATATTTACTATCGCGACATGATAGTTGGGGATAATCAAGCGGCATTAGCAGAATATAATCGCTCAATTGACGGAGTAGGAGGCAAATATCTTAAGCTACTTACCACCTATTATCAAAAAACCAATAATCAAACCACCAGTCCAGAGTTTATATTACTAACTATGGTTAGTTTCGTGCATAGTGCCGTTATTCACCATAGAGGTCCAAGTTCGGCAATTGAACAGTTTTCCGATGCCAAAACCGAAGAATCACTGCTTAGATTAATGCTTAACGGCGTTTAAAATTTATTTTGTATTATGTTGATTTTGACAAGCTTCGATAAAAGCTGCAAATAAATAAGTGTGCTCGTCATATTGGCGACACGAACGCTCTGGATGCCCTTGCATTCCAATCACAAAGTGTTCAGGATCGCGGCTCTCAACAACTTCAATCAGACCATCTTTGGCAAAGCCTGAGGCAACTAAATCTTGTCCAATGTGTTTGATTCCCTGATGGTGAATTGAACAGGTAAAAAAACAGGTTGAACCAAAAATTTGATGAGCATGAGAGTTTTCTTCAATCAAAATTTCGTGGTCGGGAATTTTCTCATTTGGCAATATAGTATGAAGTACATCATGAATGGGAATCTCTTGAAACAAGCTTCCACCCTCAGCTACATTAATCAATTGATAGCCACGACAGATTCCTACTACTGGTAATTTGCGTTTCTTTGCTGCCAAATAGAGCGCAATTTCGAATTTATCGCGTTCGGGGTTAGGTTTATCGCGTAACGGACGGCTATATGGAGTACCCGATCCATAAATATCACAGTAATCAATTGCGCACTCTTCACCATAAAACTGTGGATCAACATCTTGTCCACCAATAAACAATAAACCATCCAAGCGCGCAACAAGATGTTCAGCATCTTCGTGATCAATTTTACTGTTAATAATCAATGGGATTCCACCATTTTCTAAAATGGCACTGACATAGTTATAGCGAACGAAAATAAATTCATCGCTATGATTGGATACAGCTTTAATACTCTCAAAATTTGACGTGATTCCAATAATTGGCTTACGCACCACAGACCCCTAAATCATAAAATTAGTTAATTATATTTTCTTACAATGTCTAAAACATTACCCACATCATTCATCAAGAAGAAATGAACACAAGGAACTCCAGCTGCCAACAGCTCTGCGACCTGCGCATCCGCCCATTCTTTACCAATAAGCCCAGCATCCTGTGGCGATTTCAAGATTTGCGCCACTAGTTCATGCGGTAAATCAACATGAAATAAACGGGGCAAGCTATTAATTTGATTTGCCGATTTAAGAACTTTAATTCCAGGAATAATTGGAACCGTAATTCCGGCTGCACGGCAAGCTGCAACATAGGCAAAATATTTCTGATTATCGAAAAACATTTGCGTAATCACATATTCTGCACCTGCAGCTATTTTTTGTTTGAGATATTCGATATTCAGCTCCATATTAGCAGCTTCAAAGTGTTTCTCAGGATAGCTAGCCACGCCAGTGCAAAAATCAATCGCGGGATATTCAGTATCTCCCAAAAATAAGCCTTGACGCATTTTAGCAACTTGTTTAACTAAGTCCACAGCATGCTTATTAACTGACTCAGTAGCATCCAACTGGCGATTATAATTAAGATTATCACCTTTAAGTGCTAGAATATTTTCAATCCCCAAATAATTAAGCTCAATCAACGCATCTTCGGTTTCTTGTTGTGAAAATCCTTGACATAAAACGTGTGCAACCGCATCAATTCCGTATTTATTTTGAATCACACCACAAATCCCCAGCGTTCCGGGACGTTTCTTATGAATTCGACGGGTAATTGAACCATCACTTTTTTCTACATAAAGTAAAGATGAGGCATGAGTGGTAACGTTAATCCATTTAGGATCGTATGGCAAAAGCTGTTCAATAATGTTAAAGATCTCATTAATACTGGTTGTACTACCACGTAATGGCGGAACAATTTCATAGCTAAATAGTGGCTTTTGCGCCTGATTTAAATGTTCAATAACCCTCATCTTATCCCCGCTTGCTAATTAGACGTTTTAGGTCAATTGCAAAACATAGTTTAACCAGTAAATAACCAATTAAACCGCTGGCAATTACATCCAAAGGCCAATGCCAGCCAGTGCAAATTCGCGCAAATGCAGTCAAAATCAAAAGTAGCAGCATTATAAATTGTAAACTTTTCTTATTAACAAAGAATAGGTTACTCACCGCAAAGACAAATACTGCCATATTCCCAGTATGTCCTGACGGAAAAGATTTATGTGCTGATTTAACCGCATCTTCAAAATAATTTAACCAGAAAAAACTACCTTCTGGCAACACAATATAAGGACGTGCTTCGCCAACTGCCACCTTTAGCGCAGCAAAAACTACGTAATAAGCAATAACCAGCAACAAAACATTTAAAATTCGTTCACGCTTCAGACTAAAAGTTAATATAATTAACAACACCGGTAAAATGAAAAACTTGGAATAACTCAATAAATTAAGCCCACCCCATAGTACATTTGGCAGCAGACCATGTTCATGGTTAATTTCTAGAAATAACTGATGATTTATGCCAATAAACCAAATTCCCAAAGCCAAAGTCAAAAATACTGCGAAAATAATCCAATTATAAAAGCTTCTCTTTGGCTTGCGCAAATGACTCAGATCGTTATAAATCATATTATTTTTTCCAATCGGATTACTCATATACTTCCCTTTTTAACATTTACTCATTTATTCCAATAGTTATGCGCTCTAACCCTGCATAATCCAGTACGGTAACAACATCGCTTAAACCATTTTTTGCGAAAATCTCACGTACGGCAGCACCCTGATCATATCCATGCTCAATAAGCAGCCATCCTTTTAACAATAAATGCTTACGGCTTAAACGCGTAATTTCACGAATACAACTTAAACCATCGCCAAAATCAGTTAATGCACTTTGTGGTTCATAATTTAAAGCTATTAAATGTTCATCGCCTGCCTCTATATAGGGCGGATTACTCACAATTATGTCAAATTGCTGCTCTCCAAGCGAAGAATACCAATCACTACAAACAAATTCAACCTCAGCTTGCAACCGAACAGCATTTTGCTGTGCTACTGCCAAAGCATCAGCAAACTTATCGACCGCAGTGACTCTTAAATCAGGCCGTTCCAATTTTAGCGTAATTGCAATACAGCCACTTCCAGTTCCCAAATCAAGAATCTTGGCACCGCGTTGAGCTTTTGCCAGTACTTGTTCAACAAGTAATTCAGTCTCCGGACGTGGAATCAAGGTAGCAGGTGTAACTTTGAACTGCCGTGAATAAAACTCTTTATGTCCAACAATATATGCCAATGGTTCGCCATTTTGCACACGCCGAACTAGTTGATCATAATTCTCAACTTGCTCCTGAGTTAAAACATAATCATCGTATGCAAGTAACCGTGCATAGTTAAACCCTGTAACATGCATTAACAAAACACGATTATCTGTCCGATCAATTATATTTTGCCGCAATAAATCGCGTAAGCAAAGGTTCAAACTGCGATACACTCATTATTGATTAGCTGGTATGAACTTTGACAGGCACTACATTTTGCTTGCCCATCAATAAAGTGCAACTTAACTCCGCACTGACAGCTCCAGCCAATTTGCCGTGCTGGAACACCAACCATCATGGCATAAGCTTTAACATCATGATTAATTACTGCTCCAGCACCAATAAAAGCATATTCACCGATAGTGACACCGCAAACCACTGTCGCATTTGCTCCAATAGTTGCACCCCGTTTTACCAATGTTTTGCGGTATTCATGTTTACGGACAACATGAGAGCGTGGATTAAACACATTGGTAAACACCATCGACGGGCCACAAAAAACATCATCTTCTAAATACACTGCATCATAAACTGAAACATTGTTTTGAATTTTTACATTATTGCCAATTTTAACATCATTACCAATAAAGACATTTTGACCTAGCGAGCACCTTTCTCCAATTTTAGCACCGCCACAAACATGCGTAAAATGCCAGATTTTGGTATCAACGCCAATCTGGGCTCCGTCATCAATAATTGCAGAACTATGGGCACTATATGACAAGACCAACTCCTTTTTAACGATATTGCAAAATATACAATGCAATCGACAAATACATCGAAATAACCGCAACTAATACAAAAATATGCCAGACCATATGCGAATATTTAAATTTGCTAAATGCATAAAATAAAGCACCAATTGTATAAATTAAACCGCTAGCCACGAAAAATACAACTCCCATAGTTGGTAGTTTGGCAACAATTTGCGGCAGTAAAATCAGTGATGCCCAGCCCATTAAAACATAAATTAAAGTTCCGGTTTTTTTAAAGCGTCCAGCATAAATTGCCTTAAAAACTACACCAACTACAGTCAAAACTGATAAACAAATATAGGTGATATAACCACGAGGTGTATTTAATAAACTAAATACATATGGTGTATAAGAGCCAATAATCAAAATAAATATCGCTACATGATCCATGCGCTTCATGACATTACGTGCTGAGTGATTAGTCATCGAATGGTAGACAGTACTGATTACAAACATAAACAGAATTGTAATTCCATAAAAAACAAATGCTAAACCATCCAACCAGTCACCATAACGTCCTGCAATCCATGCCAGACTAATCAATAAACCTAATGCAACAAATGAACCAACACAGTGAGTCACCGCATTGCCAATATCCTCGCCTAAACTATAGGGAAACAGCCGGGTTAGCTGTTCAGGGCCAAATTTACTAGTTTTTTCAATATTTTGTTTCATTTCATATAATTCCTAACAATTTTCATATAATTTACCGCGTGGTAGATTGGGTTGAGTTTTAAAACGTTTGTGCAGCCAGAGATACTGGCTAGGATGCTTCATAATCATTTTCTCAATATAACGATTCATATAAGTAACATCAGTATAACTATCACCACTAGGGTAATCGCTCCACGGCTCTGACAGCTCAACAACATATTTGTTACCTTCACGGTAAGTAGCCATGGGAATAACCAGTGCATTTGTAAGTTTAACTAATTTAGGCAAGGTCTCCAACGTCGCGCAAACTGGATGTGCAAAAAATGGCACATAGATTGAATCACGTTCATCCATATCCTGATCAGGCAAGTAGTAAAATGGAATTTTGGTTTGCTTCATCTTTCTGACAATTAAGCGCAATCCTTCTTGTCGCGAAAAAATCTCACCACCCTGATCTTTAATAAAGCGCAGCCGTGCTTCCTTTATTCGTTCGGTTAAATACGCATTACGTTGTTCCGCATAAACACTATACCCCGGTGTTTCCAACGTGAGCCTATTGGCACCAATATCCAGAGCCAAAAAATGTGGTGCTAGTAATACGACCGGAAACTCGCCACGTACTTTATTGTAATTTTCCAAACCGCGAATCTCAATTACCTTACGAAGTTTACTAGGAGACGCATAGAAAATCAAACTATAACATAGTCCTGAGCGGATTAACTCTTTGAAATGTTCCTTGATAAGTTGCTCTTTATCTGCTTCGCCCATTTCTGGAAAACACAAACTAAGATTTAACAACCCAACATTACGCCGCTTTTTAAGCAGATAGTAACCTAAAAGCCCCAATCCTCCACCCAATAAGTTTAGAAACCCTATCGGCAAAGAGCTAATCAATCTAAGTATTGTTAACCCCAAATTAGTTAACAGCTTATTTATCATCGCTATAACCCTTTATTCAATCATTAGCAGTCGAGCTATTATGAGCTAACTCAACAGTTTTCGTATAATTTACCACGTTGCATATTTGGTTGTGTTTTAAACCGTTTGTGCATCCATAAGTATTGTTCTGGATGCTTCATTACCATGGTTTCAATTTGCCGGTTCATAAAAGCCACGTCAGCTAATAGATCACCCGTTGGATAATTTTGCCAAGCTTCACCAAATTCCACCACATAGTGATTACCCTCGCGATAAGTCGCCATCGAAATCACTACTGCATCAGCAAGTTTGAGAATTTTAGGTAAAGTATCCAATGTTGCACAATTCTGATGTGCAAAAAATGGCACATACACTGAACTGGTTTCATCCATATCCTGATCAGGCAAATAATAAAACGGCCATTTTTTCTGCTTCATTTTCTTGATAATACTTCTAAGCCCCTCCTGCCTCGAGATTACCTCACCACCGTTATGGACAAAAAAACGCATTCGAGCTTGCTTAACCCGTTCGGAGAAATAGGCGTTACGCTGTGGAGAAAACATCGTCAGTCCAGCAAAATCAATTGTAGTCCGATTACCACCAATATCCAATGCCAAAAAATGAGGAGCCAACATCACGACCGGACGTTTTTCATAATACTGCTGCAAATTTTCTAAATTACGATATTTTATCAATCTTTTCATGCGAAATTTACTGGCACCGAACATCAAACCATAGTCCAAACTGATAATAAACATTTCACAAAAATGTTTACGCAGAATACTACGCCGTTCAGCCTCTGACTTCTCAGGAAAGCAGAGTTTTAGATTGATCAATCCGACATTACGCCTCTTTTTAACCACAACATATGCCAATAGACCAAGCACCGTACCTAAAGCCCGCATTACAGGCATTGGTAACCAACTAATTAACCTTAAAAAACTAATTCCCAAATAAATTAAAACTGTATTTAGCATTTTTATCTTCCCTAATTGTGCTATTTTACGCTCAAGCAAATTCAGAATAGCTAGTAAATGATGCAATTGGCACATCAATAAACTAGAATAATGAACCTGTTTGAGTATAGTTAAAAAACTATAATCAAGACAAATTGGTTTCAGATAAAAAATGCGCAATAATTCTCAAGTATCAAATTATGCAGCGTACAGTCAACTAAAATCAAAAGGTAAAGAAAATAACTTTACGCTCTGCTTTCTGCCAGTGGCTTTGGTTTTGCTTTATCCGGATGGCGGAAACGGTCATACGACCAATAATATTGCTCCGGTGCTTCACGAACTAATTTTTCTATTTCTCTATATAATTCCTGCATGATATCATGTGTATCACTATTGCTTGGCTTAAACGGTACACATTTAGATTTAAACCCAGTTTTTGTGCGTAGATTCTGGACAATCACAGCTATCGTATCAGGTTGCTGGCAAATTTTTGCTGCTAATGAAGTAGCATAAACATCTTGTCCAAAAAACTTCACCCATTCACCATCACCGCCAGAGGCAACATTATCTGGCAAAATTCCCAGACAACCACCAGATCTGAGATGCTTTATCATGCTTAATACGCCCTTACGATTAGTCGGAACTGGCGTAATATTTACTTCACTGCGTCCGCGCACCATAATTTCTTCAATAACTGGGTCTTTGGATGGTTTATACAAGATTTGAATATCCATCGGCAAATGGTAGGCGAAATATTTAACTGCAACTTCAAAATTACCGATATGTGGAGTCAAAAAAACTATGTTTTTACCAGCTTCAAGTAATGCCTTTACTTGATAAAAGCTCTCGTCTACTTCAAATAAGCGCGTAATTCGTGCACGGTCTTTCTGCCAGGCAATCAGTGCTGCTTCAGCTAAAGTCATACCCAAAGCTTTGGCGGTATCACGAGTCATTTGCTCAACTGTTTCCGGCGTTGCTAATCCAGTAATTAATAGGTTATGCGGAAGCCTCTTCGCTGACTTATTGGATAAACGCAGTGATAATAGACCAACTCCAGCACCCAATGCACGGATGGCAGGCAATGGCAATCTTGCCAACAACCACAACAAACTTTTAAGAATTATTTTTTTCATATTATTTTTATTAATTTAGTTACAAAGGATAACGTTACATTTTAATCACAATACCCATGAGCTTTTGAGTATAGATTTTAGCATATTAAAACCCGACAACCTAGAGCATATTTATATTAAAATAGGGTATTTACTTTTAAGCAATTGTACAAGGACATTATGATGCGGATTAAATT
This sequence comes from uncultured Neisseria sp., assembly GCA_964367915.1. Classification (GTDB taxonomy): domain Bacteria; phylum Pseudomonadota; class Gammaproteobacteria; order Burkholderiales; family UBA11063; genus Aquella. The sequence goes on along the minus strand of CAYIZV010000020.1, from coordinate 11,872 downwards.
AGGATTTGGTAATCAATGCCTGCTAGCATTAGTATTAGGTTTGGTTGCCGGGCATTTTATGCCGCAAGCTGCGGTTGACGTCATTACACCATTTGGTGACGCATTTCTTAAACTATTAAAACTGATTATTGTCCCTCTGACATTTTCGACAATTGTTGCCAGTTTTTCAAAACTAGATGATATTCACTTGGTGCAAAGACTTGGCTCTAGAACTTTAATTTGGTTTATGCTCACTGCGATAATTGCAGCAGCTATAGGTGTTTTAATTGGTAAATTATTTAACCCTGGTTTGGGGCTAAATCTATCTCTTGCTGCCAGCGACTACCAACCACGGGCAATTCCAAGTATCAGTGGTACTTTTCTGGATATGTTACCCGGTAATCTAATCGGGCAAATTGCTGAAGGTAAAGTCATCCCAGTAATTATCTTTGCGATTTTCTTTGGTCTGGCACTTACGTCAATGGGTGAGAAGGCTAATACTGTGCGCAATTTCTTTGATGAGTTTTCTCATGTAATGTTTAAAATAACTCGCAAGATCATACGGTTATCGCCATATGGAATTTTTGCGTTATTGGTATCAATAGGTAACGAATATGGAATAGCGACCTTATTACCACTCGGTAAATTTATCGTAGCAATTTACGTAGCCTGTGCTTTACAGATTATTGTTTACGCTATTCTAATTACAACAGTTGCTAAACGTAATCCGGTACATTTTTTCAAACAATTTTGGCCTGCAATGATAACTGCATTTACGACCTCGTCCAGCTTAGGTACTTTGCCAGTTACATTGGAAACATTGGTTGATCGCGTTCGTATTTCTGAACGAGTGGCAGGATTTGTCGCCCCGCTTGGTGCAACCATGAAAATGGATGGCTGTGGAGCAATCTATCCTGCAATTGTCTGTGTTTTGACGGCTCAAGTGTTTGGAATTGATCTATCAGTTCAACAGTACTTTCTAATTATCATTACTGCAGCAATCGCAACTATCGGCACGGCTGGTGTACCGGGTACAGCATCAATAATGGCAACTGTAGTACTTGCCAGTGTGGGATTACCACTGCAAGGTTTGGCATTGGTTATCGGGATTGACAAAATCATTGATATGATGCGTACCATGACTAATGTTACCGGATCAGGCGTATGTGCTACTATTGTTGATAAAACCTATCAGAAACATCTAGCTAAATGAAAGATTACTATCGGATTCTAGGACTGGGCATTGATGCAGAACATGAGGAAATCAAAGCCGCATACCGCATCCTTGCTCAACGTTACCACCCGGACAAAGGTGGTGATCATCGTGAATTTCTATTGATTCAGGAAGCTTATGATATTCTAAGTAATCCACATACTAAGCGCAGCTACGACAAAGATTTATTAAACAATATTTATCGTGGTAATAATTCAGCTCCAGCAGTAATCAAACCTACTAATAATCAGAGTTGGTGGCTAGTAATCGCAATATTGTTTACACTTGCTTGTATCACATTTGCTTACTGGGCGTATACGCATAGTAATAAACATCCAGCAGCTACAGTGATAACAGCTCCCAAACCTACACTAGCAGCTGCCAGTACGCCCGTGAAACAGCCAGCTCAGCGTAAAAAAAAGGTCGCAAACAAACCACAGACTAAAGCAATTAGCAGCAGCGCTCCTACTCCGGCAGTAAATCCACTGGAAAATCTCACTGGTACCAATTACCTCATCAATGTCGGTAATTATTCAACACTGGCAGCGGCTAAGGCTCAGCAACAAATTATCAAACAGCAAGGTTTCCACCCCAATATTCAACATATCGAAGCTAATAGCGAAGGATTGGGCGGCTATAACTTATTTATCGGACCATTTCAAAATCAGGGCAATGCCTATAAAGTACTTGATAAACTTGAATCAGCAAATATTGATGCAACAATTGAACGCGTTGATTTTAATTAAGAAAGAAATGTTCTATGATTAGTGAAATTAATCATCTAACTCTTGCTGTAAGTGACATTGAGCGCTCATTTAATTTTTATCGTGATATATTGAAATTCAAGCCACTCTGTCGTTGGCATGCCGGTGCTTATTTCATTGTGGGAAACATCTGGTTGTGCCTAAGTCTGGATCCAGACTCAATTAATAGCGCTCGCAGTGACTATACTCATTATGCTTTCAGTATTAAACAAGAAGACTACCAATATTGGAATGAGAAGCTTAACAAGGCAGGATGCATTCTCTTTAAAGAAAATAATTCTGAAGGTGATTCACTCTATTTCTTAGATCCTGATGGGCATAAACTTGAACTCCATGTCGGTAATTGGCAAAGTAGATTGCTCACCAAACGGCAAAACCAAGGAAACTGGCGTGATGTCGAATTTTATGATTAATTTAGTATGAGTGATACCAATATCCCTTATTATCTAAAAAGCAAGTTGGAGCAGCTATCTTTAGCATCAACAAAGCTGATTCGCCAGCATGGCTATCTGGAGATTTATTCCCAGTTAAAATTAGCCTTTCCCAGTATCAATTATCAAGCATTATACGACTTATATTGTCTAGCTCAACAAAGTCTTTGTTATACCTTAGCTCCGGAAAAACAAATAGAACTTCGCAGAGAATTTAAAGCCATGACTCCCCGACATATTTGGCTAAAACCAGATATGATTAGGCATTTTTTAACTGCAGCAGAAGAACAAGCAAAATTAGCGTTGCAACATAATGAAATTCCCATTGGCGCAATAATTGTTCATCAGGGAGAAATTATCGCACGGGGTTATAATCGTACCCGTAACGACAATAATATTATGGCGCATGCTGAAATAGTTGCAATTGTGGCAGCACAGCAGCACCTGCAGAATTATCGGCTTAATGAATGTGACCTCTATGTAACTATTGAACCATGTTTAATGTGTAGCGGCGCAATTATCAATAGTCGAATTAAACGCGTAATCTTTGGAGCTTATGAACCAAAAACTGGCGCTTGCATTAGCCAATATCAGGTTTTCAACAATAAAAAAACCAACCACCATACCGAGGTGATTGGTCCAATTAATCAGAGCCACTATAGTCGGCTCATTAGCGAATTTTTTCATAGTAAGCCATAAATTTTATAGCCTGTGGATTTGCTATTTGTTAATTAGCCATCAGTTTATCAAGTGCTGCCGTCATTCTTTCCAGTGCTTGAGTCAGAGTTACCCGCGAAGTACCAAAATTAAGTCGCACAAATCCCGGTAAATCAAATTCTGCGCCATCAGACAGACCAATACCAGCCTGTTCAAAAAACTGTTGCAGATTCTCAATTTTATATTTTGCACACAATTTACGCCCATCAATCCAAAGTAAATAAGTTGCCTCAGGAATAGTTAACTGCAAATCGGTATAAGGCGTCAAGGTTTGGATAATCAAATCTCGATTAGCACGCAAATAAACCAACAGCTCATTTTTCCAATCGTTACATTCACTATATGCCGCCTGACAGGCTGCAACACCAAAGGAATTTAGATCGCCAAATAAACCACGCATAATTTTGGCAAATTTATTACGGATTAGCGGATTAGTTGCAATCGCAAATGAACAGTTCAACCCCGCAACATTATAAGTTTTTGATGGTGCCATAAGAGTAATGCTGCGCTCTGCGGCTTCTTTGCTAATACTTGCAAATGGAATATGTTTGCGATTTTCATCCAAGATTAAATCACAATGAATCTCGTCTGAACAGACCACTAAATCGTGCCGAATTGCAAACTCAAGGAGCTGTTCTAACTCTTTACGAGTCCACATTTTACCCACTGGATTATGCGGATTACACAATAAGAGCAATTTAGGTTTAATTCTAGTTGCTGCAAATTGTTGTTCCAAATCTTCCCAATTCCAGCGCCAATCACCATTCACCTCGAGCAACGGAGTTTTTAATAGCTCACGCCCTGCATTTAGCGGCGCGCTCATGAATGGCGGATAAACTGGAGTTGCAGTTATTATCGGTTGATCAACATCACTTAGTGCTTGCGCTGCCAAATTTAACCCACAAACTAAACCGGGAAGCCAGATGATATCTTTTTCTGCCACATCCCAACTATATTCACGCTGCAAATAGCCGACAATATCATGCCGCACTTCTTCTTGATGCATACTATAACCAAAAATTCCATGCTCAAGTGTGCGTTGCAATGCTGCCAAAACCGCTGGCGGTGCAATAAAATCCATATCCGCAACCCATAGCGGCAATATATCTTTACCAGCATATTTACGCCATTTTTTACTATAAGATTGCTTGCGATCAATTACTTTGTCAAAATCATACATTTTATTTCACCGTAAAAATAGAAGGACATGTCTGCACTCTTTTATCAAGCTAGCTCAGGCGCTCAACACTCAGCGTAGCAATATGTTCCAATGCCCGACGATATTCGTTGTTCGCAAAAACCGCCAACTCAGCCTGTGCCCGTGCTACGAAGTCATGCGCCATATTTTTGCAATAATCCAAAGCTGGCGTCGTTTTAACCAAGTTCACTATCGCAGCAATATCTGCTTGTTTAGGATTGTCAATCGCCTCAACCACCATATTACGCATTTCAGTGCTTCCATTTGCTAGCAAATAGATTAGTGGCAAAGTTACTTTACCCTCAAGCAAGTCATCACCAACATTCTTGCCCATAACTTCAGCCGAACTATTATAATCCAATATATCATCCACGATCTGAAAAGCTGTCCCCAGATAAATTGCATAATTAGCAAGATGCTCCTCTTGTGAAGCATCCGCACCACTAATAATCGCAGCTACACGGGCACCAGCTTCAAACAATTTTGCAGTCTTGCTCTCGATCACCTTAAAATACTCAGCTTCCGTTAAGTCACTTCGCCCAATATTTAGTAGCTGTAAAACTTCACCTTCGGAGATAATGTTAGTACTATCAGCCATAATTTTTAGCACACGAAGTGAATTACTTTCTACCATCATCTGAAAAGCACGGGTATAAATAAAATCTCCAACTAAAACGCTGGCAGCATTCCCAAACACCGCATTGGCTGTTGCGCGTCCACGGCGTAAACCTGATTCGTCCACCACATCATCATGGAGTAAAGTCGCAGTATGAATATATTCTACCATCGCTGCAATTTTATATAACAAATCTGAATTATTACCTAAAAGTTTGCCACAAAGCATGGTTAATAAGGGACGAATCCGCTTACCACCTGCCGCAATAATATATTCCCCAACCGCATTGATTAGCGGTACGCTTGAATCCAGATCACGACGAATAACCTGATCCAACGCACCCATTTCCTGTTTTACTATTTGATTAAATTGATCCATTTAACTCTCTGTTATGATTATTAATTATAATTTGTTTACTGTGCCATGCTTCTAAGGTATTACGATGCCCAACGCTAATAATTGCACTATGTGGTAAATGCTCGCTTAACACACTATACAAATGAGCTTCCATTGCCTCATCCAATGCTGAACTAGCCTCATCAAGATAGATAATATCCGGCTGATTTACTAAAACCCGTGCAAAAGCTACGCGTTGCTGTTCACCAAGCGACAAAACTTTACCCCAATCAACATCTTCATCTAAACGTCGCTGCAAATGAGCCAAACCACATTCACGCATAATAGCTGAGAGTTCTGCATCATCAGGTAAACTAGTCGTTAATGGATAGCAAATTGCCTGCCTCAATGAAACCTGTGGCATATATGGACGTTGCGCAATAAACATTTCAGATTTAGCATGATTTTGGCTAATATCACCACTAGCAAAAGGCCACAAACCAGCCAAAGCACGAAGTAGCGTAGTTTTACCACTACCAGATGCACCTTTAATTAACAAGCGATCACCAGTATTTAATTCAAAACTAATATTTTTTAATAATGACTCTTGATTAGGCAAATTTAAGCTTAAATTATTAACACTCAAATAACTTGTAGGCTTATCCTCACGTGCCAGTACTGGTAAACTACTAGCATGTGATATTGCACTTTCAAAACCGTGCAAACGATCCATTATTGCCCGCCAGCTTGCCAGTGAACTGTAAGCATCAATAAAATATGACAATGCACCTTGCACTTGACCAAAAGCACCACTAATTTGCATTAAATCACCCAGCTGAATTGCTTTAGAAAAATAACGCGGTGCTGCCACTAAGGTTGGGAAAATATTGGCAATTTGCGAATAGCCAGTATTAAATATGTCTATTTTCATTTGCCGATAAACAATTGAGAAGAAATTTCCTACTAAATCATTAAATTTACTGGTCAAACCCTGTCTTTCTTCTTTCTCACCCTGATAGAAAGCAATATTTTCGCCATATTCACGCACCCGCATTAAACCAAAACGAAAGTTTGCTTCGAGCGTTTCTTGACGGAAATTTAAGCCGATTAATGGACGTCCTATTTTAAAAGTAATATAAGTTCCAACTATCGCATAAATCAATGCAACCCATACCATATAACCAGGAATTGAAATTTTATGCGCAAAAACAGTGAAATTTAGAGCACCTGATAAGCCCCATAGAATAAATACAAAAGAAAATAAACTGACAACATTGCTGATAAAGCCTAGAGTTAGCCCCAAAGAAGTACCAATGAAAGAATTAATATCTTCACTAATCCGCTGATCGGGATTATCAACATAATCGGCAATAAACTTTGTTTTATAATATGCTTTATGTGACAGCCAATTACTCAGATAATTATTTGTCATCCATCTACGCCAGCGAATCTCAAGTACTTTGCGAAAATAATACGCCATTACCTGAAACGAAATTGCAAAAAAGGCTAAGTAGCAAAATTTAATAATTAATTTGTAAAAGGCGCTTCGATTTAAATGCTGTAATGCATCATACATATTATTCGAGAATTTGTTAAATTGTACTGACATATAAACTGAAAGCAAATTAAACACAATCACAATACTTACCAATGCAATTGCACGCCATTTATCTTCACTAGTCCAATAAGGACGTGCCAAATGCCATGAATCTTTGAGCCACTGAATTGGTTTACGAATACTATTTAGTTGCATTTACCGATCCGCTTTGGATTAAAGTGTTTTGCGCAGTGTAAAGGTAATAAGTCGCTGTGAATTGATAACCAGAGCCAAGCAATACCACCGAACAACCATTAAATGTTACTTTTCCACCCTGTGCATAAGAACAGCCAGAATAAGTAATTGTGGCAGTCATACATGGGTTATTAGTATTTACTGGATTGGTAAATGTTCCATTCATTACATTTTGATTCGGATAAAGCGCACCATCCTGAAAAACTGTTGGTCCTGACTCATTAACTGTAAAAGTCATTGTTTCTGTCTGCGCACCCACAGCATTACAGGTATTAATTGATGCTCCATTTCCCAGATTACCAATCCCCGGGGTAAATATGCCCGTAAATGGTGCTCCACCAACTGGCATATTTTGCGCAGCAGGACCACCACTATCACATGCACTAACACCGATAGTTGCCGCTACAGCCAAAACAAGACTTAAATAAGTTGTTTTCATGATTCTCTCTCCATTAAATTAATTTTTTTATATTATATACTCAAGCTGATTCGAAATACTAGTAGGCGATTTACGACTAAACTCACGACTCGGTAAGTAAGGAGTAAATCAACGACCTTAAGATGATGAATCTAATTGAGTATACCAATATCGCCAAAATAACTCTGTAACAGTGTTACCGCGCAAATTGTCGCAGTTTCAGCCCGTAAAATCCTTGTACCTAATTGTAGTGCCAAAAATCCGTGCTCCCCAGCTTGCTCGACTTCTGCCAAACTAAATCCTCCTTCAGGTCCAATCAACACCGCAGCACTGGAAATAGTGCTCCCGGCTAAAACCTGTTGTCGCTCATGATGCGGTGACAGAATATACTTTCGTTCAGCGCTAACCGCAAGCAATGCATCACTAAATAAAGTTGGTTCACATAAATGAGGAATAGTTGCCCGTGCGGATTGTTCACATGATGCAATAATAATTTTACGCCAATGTTCGATCCGTGAGTTAATTTTATCATTACTCAAGCGTTGCGTATATTGGCTAATTACAGGCAAAATTTCACTTACACCTAGTTCAACTGCTTTTTGGATGATTAGATCAAATTTATCACTCGCAATCAAGCTGGGTAATAACGTTATCTTTAAATGAGATTCATTGGTCAATTTCTCACATTTTTGGATATTAATTTTAGCACTGCGCTTAGTTAATTCAGTTAGTACAGCAGTATAATCACAACCATCACCATTAAATAATACAACCGAATCACCAGTACGTAATCGCAACACATTCATATGTCGAACAACATTATCCGGCAATTCAAAATTAGTATCTAATGTGATTGGCAAGTCAACGTAAAAGCGCGACACATTAAGACCCAATAGATGTCAAAGTATTATGAATCCACCCCTCAAGTTTTTTGGTATAAGCCGCAGCATCAGCAGAATCTGGATACAATGGTTTTCCAATTACGATTGAAACAGTGCCAGGATAAATCCAAAAACTATTCTTTGGTAGGCAATAACCCGCATTATGCGCAAAAGGCACAATTGGCACGTCCAAACTTAAAGCAAGTTTAGCACAACCATGTTTAAATGGCTTGCGTACTTTCGGCTTAACTCGTGTCCCTTCGGGAAACATAATAATCCAGAAGCCAAGTGCAAAACGCTGCCTTCCTTGAGTAATTACTTGGTTTAGCGAATCTTCGCCACGAGAGCGATCAATTGCAATCGTCGAAAGAGCCCGCACACCCCAACCATAAAAAGGGATCTTGAAGATCTCTTTTTTCATAATCCAAACACAAGGCGGTAAAAATTGATTCATCGCCGCAGTTTCCCAAGCAGACTGATGATTACCCGCAACAATTGCTGGCGTATTTGGTAAATTTTCAACACCACTAACCTGATAATTGATTCCACCGACATATTTAAACAAAAACGTGTAATACCGAGCCGCGCTCATTATAATTCTATGCCGCACCAAGGGTGGTAATTTTGCGATCAACAAGGCAGCGACACTATAAAAAGGTAGTACTGACGCAGATAAAATCCAAAATAAACACGATCTCACAATAATTAAAGGCGTTAATTTATTCCTCACGGTGTAATTCTTTCTGCTCGCGCTCTATAATATATTCACTAGCACTTAATAAGTTGTCAAAAATTTTGGTGCCTTCTGGCAAAGTCTCTTTGGCTAGAGTCTTTTTACCATTACCAGTTTTTACCAAAATAGGAATTCCACCAGCGTTGCTAATTGCTTGTAAATCACGAATACTATCACCGACCATTATAGTATTACTCAAATCTTCAAGATTAAAACGATCACAGATCTCAAGAATCATTCCCGGTTTTGGTTTGCGGCAAGTACAATTATCATCGGGAATATGCGGACAAAAGATAATTACATCTAATGATCCACCAGCCTGCTCTACTTGTTGATGAAGCTTCTCATGCATTGCATTCAGATCCTCCATTGTAAATAAACCACGTCCAAGACCTGATTGATTGGAGCAAACTACTACCTTAAACCCTGCTTGGCTAAGGTTAGCAATCGCATCCGCACTCCCCGGAATTAAAATAAATTCATCAACATTTTTGATAAATTTATCACTATCTTGGTTAATTACACCATCGCGGTCAAGAAAAACTAATTTCATATATTACTTTCTAATTTATGCCAGCTCGGATAATTTACCGTACTTGCTAAATTTATCGTATAACTCTGATAATAATTTCAAGCGATTTTTACGAATGTTTAAATCATCATCCATAACCATCACGTTTGCAAAGAACTCAGTTAAAGGTTTTGCCAACGCACTTAATTGCTCCAAATAAGACTGAATACTAAGCGAAGTATTTATATTAGTTGTTGCAAGATAAAGTTCTTTCTCATAAGCATTGAATAGCTCTTGATTAAGATTTAAGCTTAAATCAACTGAATCAGTATTTTTGCTAAGAATGTTTTCAATCCGTTTATTAGCTTCAAATAGCTCCTGATTAGCCTCACTTATCGACCACTTACTAAATGCATTGCAAACTTCGATAATATTAGTAAAGTCAACTCGATCTGCACTTGCTACTACAGTATTAACCACTTTAGCCGTATATCCTTCAACACTGCTTAGATAATTCGCCAAGCGTTGTTTAATGAAATTTTCAACGCCACTTAAAGTGTCTACCGCTAAATTTTTGCCAGCAAAGGCATCTAAGGTAATTTTAAATAGGCTGCTAACTTGCTCAGGATTTAGCTTTTCGCTCAATAAAATCCGAATTACTCCCAATGCCGCACGACGTAACGCATACGGATCTTTATCACCAGTTGGGATTAAACCTATTCCCCAAATCCCGACCAGGCTCTCCAGTTTATCGGCTAGTGCCACTACTTTGGCTAATTGGCTATCTGGCAGCTCATCGCCACTAAAACGGGGATAATAGTGCTTCTCAATGGCATTGGCTACTTCAACAGATTCACCACTGGCTATTGCATAATATTTACCCATCACACCCTGTAGCTCAGGGAACTCCCCCACCATTTCAGTCGGTAAATCAGCTTTTAGTAAATACGCGGTATGTTTGGCTAAATCAGCATTTACCCCCAATAAAGGTGCAACTCCACCAGCAATTGATTGTAGACGCTCAATACGCTCTAGCTGACTGCCTAATTTATTGTGATAAACTACAGTTGCTGTTTTGGCAGTGAATTCAAGCAAAGGAGTACGTTTATCAAATTCATAGAAAAACTCAGCATCAGCCAAACGAGCAGTCAAAACTTTTTGATTGCCTTCAATAATTACCTGTGGTTGTTTTGAAACCAAATTAGCAACAAATAAGAATTTATGGCTGAGCTTACCCGATTGATCAACTAACGCAAAATATTTTTGATTTTTTGCCATTGACAAAATCAAACACTCTTGTGGAACGGCTAGGAATTTTTCATCAAATTCACCAAGCAGAACCTCTGGCCACTCAATCAAAGCGGCAACCTCATCCAGTAAAACATCCATGTGACTGATGCTTAATCCAAGCTCTTGTGCTTTTTCACTCAGTTGTTTTTCGATCAAATTTTTGCGCACACTGAATTGTGGCACAACTTTACCTTGATTTTGTAATTGACTAAAATAATCCTGTGCACAACTTAATTTTATTTGTGATTTACACATAAATCGATGACCACTGCTTGTATTATTGGCACTTAATCCCATTGCATCACAATTGATTACTGCACCATTGAACATCACCACTAAATTATGTAGTGGACGCACAAATTGATAACTTTTATCACCCCAGCGCATCGCTTTGGCAATCTGGATTTTCTTCAGCGCATTATTGATCACATCACCCAAGACATTAGTTAAATTTTTACCTTTAATCAAGCTCTCAGCATAAAAATATCCATCATCTTGCTGTTCTAACTTTTGCCATTCAATACCACATGATTTGGCAAAACCAAGCAAAGCCGGAGTTGGATTACCATCTTGTAAACCGGTATTAATTGCAGGGCCTTTACGTAACTGACGTTGATCAGATTGCTCATAAACAATTCCTTCTATCAGACAGCCAAAGCGCCGTGGTGAAACAAACTCTGTATACGAGCTGTCTTTCAACAAAAACCCTGATAATTGTTGATACACAGATTCACTGAACGCACTACCAATATTACGCTCCAAATTAATTGGCGGCAATTCTTCACTTAAAAATTCAATCAACAAACTATTTGCCACAGCTGACATACGCACCCCTAACTCTTAAAATAAACAAATTCCTGATATCTGACATAAAACAGATCGGTTACTAAGCACCTAATTTCTCAGTCATAACTTTTTATGAAAATATAACAATCGCATAATTTTACACTATTTACCTTGGTATTACGGCAAATAATGTCTTAATCAAGGTAT